>NZ_JVLX01000043.1:0-484 GCF_001070815.1 Streptococcus pseudopneumoniae
AGAGTACTTGGTTTGGGACCAAGGTGTCGCAGGTTCGAATCCTGTCTTCCCGATACATGGCGGTGTAGCTCAGCTGGCTAGAGCGTCCGGTTCATACCCGGGAGGTCGGGGGTTCGATCCCCTTCGCCGCTATAATGATCTTGTTGGACCTTTAGCTCAGCTGGTTAGAGCTCTCGGCTCATAACCGAGTGGTCGTAGGTTCAAGTCCTACAAGGTCCATTTGAATAGTATGGAGGATTACCCAAGTCCGGCTGAAGGGAACGGTCTTGAAAACCGTCAGGCGTGTAAAAGCGTGCGTGGGTTCGAATCCCACATCCTCCTTTTGTATTAACGCGGGATGGAGCAGCTCGGTAGCTCGTCGGGCTCATAACCCGAAGGTCGTAGGTTCAAATCCTGCTCCCGCAATAAGGCTCGGTAGCTCAGTTGGTAGAGCAATGGATTGAAGCTCCATGTGTCGGCGGTTCGATTCCGTCTCGCGCCATTT
>NZ_JVLX01000044.1:0-41951 GCF_001070815.1 Streptococcus pseudopneumoniae
GGTGCCTTAAGAAAAATAATGAAAAAACTAAATGTTTTTCATATAGTTTTCATTGTTTTAATAGTTTAAAGTCAATCTTATTTTTCTCTAATAGAAAATAATGAAAAAGTAGGTTTAGAAAGAGGTAAGTATCTATGTCTTCTCATAAAAAAGTGTCACTCTCTGAGATTAATCAATCTATCGATACTCCAAATAACAATCATTTCTGGCAAAATTTAAATGCCTTTTTAGGTCCGGGTGCTCTTGTCGCAGTTGGTTATATGGATCCAGGAAACTGGATTACCAGTGTAGTCGGTGGTGCTTCCTATAAGTATAGTCTCTTGTTTGTTATCTTGATTTCATCTCTCATTGCCATGCAACTTCAGCAGATGGCAGGAAAGCTTGGTATTGTAACCCAGATGGACCTGGCTCAAGCAACGGCTCATCATTCACCTAAATGGCTTCGTTATAGTCTATGGGTGATTTTAGAATTAGCCTTGATGGCGACAGATCTGGCAGAAGTTCTAGGTTCAGCGATTGCTCTCAATCTTCTCTTTAAGATTCCGATTATGATAGCAATTCTCTTGACCGTGTTGGATGTTTTTCTCTTATTGCTTCTGATGAAATTTGGCTTTAAGAAGATTGAAGCTATTGTGACAACACTGATTTTAACCATTCTAGCAATTTTTACCTATCTGGTAGCTTTGTCACATCCAAGCTTCCAAGGAATCGTTGAGGGTTATCTACCGAATGCAACCTTATTTGAAAGTCCCTTGCCAGGTCATGAAAGTCAATTAACTTTAGCTCTGGGAATTGTAGGTGCGACGGTTATGCCTCATAACCTCTATTTGCATTCTTCCTTGTCACAAACTCGGAAAATCAATCACAAGGACAAGAATGATGTTCGAAAAGCCGTGCGCTTTATGACCTGGGATTCAAATCTCCAATTATCCTTGGCCTTTGTGGTTAACTCCCTTCTATTAATTCTCGGGGCGGCTCTCTTTTTCGGCCATGCATCTGAGATTTCTGCCTTCTCTCAAATGTATAATGCCTTGCAGGATTCTACTATTGCAGGAGCTATAGCTAGCTCGACCTTATCAACCTTGTTTGCCTTGGCTTTATTAGCCAGTGGTCAAAATTCGACAATTACGGGTACCTTGACTGGACAAATCGTTATGGAAGGTTTCTTGCATATGAGATTACCTCAATGGTTCATTCGTTTGGCAACTCGTCTCTTTGCCTTGTTGCCTGTCATGATTGTAGCGGTTCTGTTTGGTCATCAGGAAAAAACATTAGATCAGTTATTGGTTTATTCACAAGTCTTTCTTTCGATTGCTCTTCCATTTTCAATCTTCCCACTGATTTATCTAACTTCTAAGAAATCACTGATGGGAGAATTTACCAATGCCAAATGGAATACCATCCTTGGCTATATCGTTTCCATTATCTTAACAATTCTCAATGTGAAATTGTTATTTGATATTTTCTAAGAAATTCACCCGAGTTATAAAACAAGCATATAAGAAAAAAGATACCCAAGATTTCTTGGGTATCTTTTTTAAAATAAACGGAAGACATGGGATTCGAACCCACGCACGCTGTTACACGCCTACCGCGTTTCCAACACGGCCTCTTAAGCCTCTTGAGTAATCTTCCAATACTTACTCAAATAGTCTACCATAAAGGCCCCTATCTTGCAATAAAAATTCTAGAAATAAGAAAAATGATAGATTTTGAAAGAAAATGACAAAAAATGCTTGACTTTGAAAGAAAGTGTGATAGAATGAATAGTGTAAACGATAACAGGAGGTGATTCAGTGTTAAAAACAGAGCGGAAACAACTGATTTTAGAGGAGTTAAATCAACATCATGTAGTTTCTCTAGAAAAATTAGTTAGTTTGCTAGAGACCTCAGAATCAACGGTTCGAAGAGACTTGGATGAGTTGGAAGCGGAAAACAAGCTTCGTCGCGTGCATGGTGGAGCAGAATTGCCCCATTCCTTGCAGGAAGAAGAAACCATTCAAGAAAAATCTGTCAAAAACCTTCAAGAAAAGAAGTTGCTGGCTCAGAAAGCAGCCTCTCTCATTAAGGAACAAGATGTCATCTTTATCGATGCTGGAACAACAACTGCTTTTTTGATCCATGAATTGGTCAATAAGAATATTACTGTTGTGACAAATTCGATTCACCATGCCGCACAGTTGGTTGAAAAGCAGATTCCAACTGTCATGGTTGGAGGAAGTGTCAAGATGGCAACAGATGCTAGCATCGGGGGCGTTGCTCTTAACCAGATTAACCAATTGCACTTTGACCGTGCCTTTATCGGGATGAATGGTGTGGACGATGGCTATTATACGACTCCTGATATGGAGGAGGGAGCTGTTAAGCGTGCTATTTTAGAAAATGCCAAACAGACCTATGTCTTGGTGGATTCGTCAAAAATTGGACAAACTTGCTTTGCTAAGGTAGCTCCACTCAAACGAGCTATTGTTATCACAAGTAAAGGGCATGAGCTCTTGCAGGCTATTAAGGAGAAAACGGAGGTAATAGAAGTATGATTTATACAGTCACACTCAATCCATCCATTGACTATATCGTTCGTTTGGACCAAGTCCAAGTCGGTAGTGTCAATCGAATGGATAGTGATGATAAGTTTGCTGGAGGGAAAGGAATCAATGTCAGTCGTGTCTTGAAACGCTTGGATATTCCAAATACAGCGACTGGATTTATCGGAGGTTTTACTGGTAAATTTATCACAGATACTTTGGCTGATGAAGCAATCGAGACACGTTTTGTCCAAGTGGCAGAAGATACTCGTATCAATGTCAAGATCAAAGCAGACCAAGAGACAGAAATCAACGGAACGGGTCCAAACGTGGAATCGACTCAGTTAGAAGAGTTGAAAGCTATTTTGTCTAGTTTGACTGCAGAAGATACAGTTGTGTTTGCGGGTTCAAGTGCTAAAAACTTAGGAAATGTCATCTACAAGGATTTGATTGCCTTGACACGCCAGACGGGTGCACAAGTAGTCTGTGACTTTGAAGGACAGACCTTGATTGATAGTTTGGACTACCAGCCACTTTTGGTTAAACCAAACAATCACGAACTTGGAGCTATCTTTGGAGTGAAACTTGAAAGTTTAGATGAAATCGAGAAATATGCTCGAGAATTGCTGACTAAAGGTGCCCAAAACGTCATTATCTCTATGGCTGGGGACGGTGCCCTTCTTGTCACATCTGAGGGAGCTTACTTTGCTAAACCAATCAAGGGAACAGTTAAAAATTCAGTTGGAGCTGGTGACTCTATGGTTGCTGGATTTACAGGTGAATTTGTCAAATCAAAAGACGCAGTAGAAGCCTTCAAATGGGGAGTGGCTTGCGGAACGGCAACCACCTTCTCAGATGACTTGGCAACGGCAGAATTTATTAAAGAAACATATGAAAAAGTTGAGGTAGAAAAACGATGAAAATTCAAGACCTATTGAGAAAAGATGTCATGTTGCTGGATTTGCAGGCAACTGAAAAAACAGCTGTCATCGAAGAGATGATTAAAAGTTTGACAGACCACGGTTATGTGACAGATTTTAAAACATTTAAAGAAGGTATTTTGGCACGTGAAGCTTTGACTTCTACTGGTTTAGGAGACGGTATAGCAATGCCTCACAGCAAAAACGCTGCTGTTAAAGAAGCGACTGTTCTCTTTGCCAAGTCGAACAAGGGTGTTGACTATAAGAGTTTGGATGGGCAAGCAACTGATCTTTTCTTTATGATTGCAGCTCCAGAAGGTGCTAACGACACTCACTTAGCAGCCTTGGCAGAATTGTCTCAATACCTGATGAAAGATGGTTTTGCTGACAAACTTCGTAATGTAATATCAGCAGACCAAGTTATCGAACTTTTTGATCAAGCTTCAGAAAAAACTGAAGAGCCTGTTCAAGAGCCTGCCAATAACTCTGGTGACTTTATCGTAGCTGTTACAGCTTGTACAACAGGTATTGCCCACACTTACATGGCCCAAGAAGCTCTTCAAAAAGTGGCTGCTGAAATGGGTGTTGGGATCAAGGTTGAAACCAACGGTGCTAGCGGCGTTGGAAACCAACTAACTGCTGAAGACATCCGCAAGGCTAAAGCTGTTATCATCGCAGCAGACAAGGCTGTTGAGCTGGATCGTTTTGATGGCAAACCTTTGATCAATCGTCCAGTGGCTGACGGTATCCGTAAAACGGAAGAATTGATTAACTTGGCTCTATCAGGAGATGCTGAAGTTTACTGTGCCGCTAATGGTGTAAAAGCTGCAACAGCCTCTAACGAAAAACAAAGCCTTGGTGGTGCCTTCTACAAACACTTGATGAGTGGTGTATCGCAAATGTTGCCATTTGTTATTGGTGGTGGTATCATGATTGCCCTTGCCTTCTTGATTGACGGTGCTTTGGGTGTTCCAAATGAAAACCTTGGCAATCTTGGTTCTTACCATGAGTTAGCTTCTATGTTCATGAAAATTGGTGGTGCAGCCTTTGGCTTGATGCTCCCAGTCTTTGCAGGTTATGTTGCCTACTCTATCGCTGAAAAACCAGGTTTGGTAGCAGGTTTCGTGGCTGGTGCTATTGCTAAAGAAGGTTTTGCCTTTGGTAAAATTCCTTATGCTGCAGGTGGTGAAGCAACTTCAACTCTTGCAGGTGTCTCATCTGGTTTCCTAGGTGCCCTTGTTGGTGGATTTATAGCAGGTGCCTTGGTTCTTGCTATCAAGAAATACGTTAAAGTTCCTCGTTCACTTGAAGGTGCTAAATCAATCCTTCTCTTGCCACTTCTTGGAACAATCTTGACTGGATTTGTTATGCTAGCTGTGAATATCCCAATGGCAGCAATCAACACTGCTATGAATGACTTCCTAGGCGGTCTTGGAGGAGGCTCAGCTGTCCTTCTTGGTATTGTCCTTGGTGGAATGATGGCTGTTGACATGGGTGGACCAGTAAATAAAGCAGCCTATGTCTTTGGTACAGGTACGCTTGCAGCAACTGTTTCTTCAGGTGGTTCTGTAGCCATGGCAGCAGTTATGGCTGGAGGAATGGTGCCACCGCTTGCCATCTTTGTCGCAACTCTTCTTTTCAAAGATAAATTTACTAAGGAAGAACGTAACTCAGGTTTGACAAACATCATCATGGGCTTGTCATTCATCACTGAGGGAGCGATTCCATTTGGTGCAGCTGACCCAGCTCGTGCGATTCCAAGCTTCATACTTGGTTCAGCAGTAGCAGGTGGCCTTGTTGGTCTTACTGGTATTAAACTCATGGCACCACACGGAGGAATCTTCGTTATCGCCCTTACTTCAAATGCCCTTCTTTACCTCGTTTCTGTCTTGGTAGGAGCAATCGTAAGTGGTGTGGTCTATGGTTACCTACGCAAACCTCAAGCATAAAACTTAGATACAAAATGAAAAGATTGGACCGTTTGGTGCAGTCTTTTTATCTTTCCGAAATGCCTGTGAAATATGGTATAATAGAAGAATGGCAAACAAGAATACAAGTAAAACAAGACGGAGACCGTCTAAAGCAGAACTCGAAAGAAAAGAAGCGATTCAACGAATGTTGATTTCGTTGGGAATCGCGATTTTATTGATTTTTGCAGCCTTCAAATTAGGGGCTGCAGGTATAACCCTTTACAATCTAATTCGCTTGCTAGTAGGTAGCCTAGCTTATCTGGCAATATTTGGTATCCTGCTCTACCTCTTCTTTTTCAAGTGGATTCGAAAACAGGAAGGACTCTTATCAGGATTTTTCACCATATTTGCTGGCTTGCTCCTGATTTTTGAGGCCTACTTAGTTTGGAAATATGGTTTGGGCAAGTCCGTTCTAAAAGGAACCATGGCTCAGGTTGTGACTGATTTGACTGGTTTTCGAACGACCAGTTTTGCTGGAGGTGGCTTGATTGGGGTTGGACTCTATGTGCCAACAGCCTTTCTCTTCTCAAATATCGGTACTTACTTTATTGGTTCTATCTTGATTTTAGTGGGTGCCCTCCTAGTCAGTCCTTGGTCTGTTTACGATATTGCTGAATTTTGCAGTAAAGGCTTTGCCAAATGGCGGGAAGGGCATGAGCGTCGAAAAGAGGAACGTTTTGTCAAACAAGAAGAAAAAGCTCGCCAAAAGGCTGAGGAAGAGGCTAGATTAGAAAAAGAAGAGGCTGAAAAAGCCTTACTCGATATGCCTCCTGTTGATATGGAAACGGGTGAAATTCTGACAGAAGATGTTGTGCTTGACGTTCCACCTGTTCCAGAAGAAGAGTGGGTAGAACCAGAGATCATCTTGCCTCAAGCTGAACTTGAATTCACTGAACAGGGAGATGGCTCTGATGTCGAAGATGTTCAGGTCGATTTTTCAGCAAAGGAAGCCCTTGAATACAAACTTCCAAGCTTACAACTCTTTGCCCCAGATAAACCAAAAGACCAGTCGAAAGAGAAGAAAATCGTTCGTGAAAACATCAAAATCCTAGAAGAAACTTTTGCTAGTTTTGGTATTAAGGTAACGGTTGAACGGGCTGAAATTGGGCCGTCAGTGACCAAGTATGAAGTCAAGCCAGCAGTCGGTGTACGGGTTAACCGCATTTCCAATCTAGCAGATGACCTCGCTCTAGCCTTGGCAGCCAAGGATGTCCGGATTGAGGCTCCAATACCTGGTAAATCCTTAGTCGGGATTGAGGTTCCTAACTCTGAGATTGCGACGGTATCCTTCCGCGAACTATGGGAACAATCTCAAACGAAAGCAGAAAATCTCTTAGAAATTCCTCTAGGAAAGGCAGTTAATGGCACCGCAAGAGCTTTTGACCTTTCCAAGATGCCCCACTTGCTAGTTGCAGGTTCAACGGGTTCAGGGAAGTCAGTAGCTGTTAACGGCATTATCGCTAGCATCCTCATGAAGGCGAGACCTGACCAAGTTAAATTTATGATGGTCGATCCCAAGATGGTTGAGTTGTCTGTTTACAATGATATTCCCCACCTCTTGATTCCAGTCGTGACCAATCCACGTAAGGCCAGCAAGGCTTTGCAAAAGGTCGTGGATGAAATGGAAAATCGTTATGAACTCTTTGCCAAGGTGGGAGTTCGGAATATTGCAGGTTTTAATGCCAAGGTAGAAGAGTTTAATGCTCAGTCTGAGTACAAGCAGGTTCCGCTACCACTCATTGTTGTAATTGTGGATGAGTTGGCTGACCTTATGATGGTAGCCAGCAAGGAAGTGGAAGATGCTATCATTCGTCTCGGACAGAAGGCACGTGCTGCCGGCATCCACATGATTCTTGCAACCCAGCGTCCATCTGTTGATGTTATCTCTGGTCTGATCAAGGCCAATGTCCCATCTCGAGTGGCTTTTGCGGTATCATCAGGTACAGACTCGCGCACCATCTTGGATGAAAATGGAGCTGAGAAACTGCTTGGTCGAGGAGATATGCTCTTTAAACCAATCGATGAAAATCATCCAGTTCGTCTCCAAGGATCCTTTATCTCGGATGATGATGTTGAACGCATCGTAAACTTTATCAAGGCTCAGGCAGATGCGGACTACGATGAGAGTTTTGATCCAGGTGAGGTTTCTGAAAATGAAGGAGAATTTTCAGATGGTGAATCTGGTGGTGACCCGCTCTTTGAAGAAGCCAAGGCTTTGGTCATTGAGACCCAGAAAGCCAGCGCATCTATGATTCAGCGTCGTTTGTCAGTTGGATTTAACCGTGCGACCCGCCTTATGGAAGAACTTGAGATGGCAGGTGTCATTGGCCCAGCTGAAGGTACCAAACCAAGAAAAGTTTTACAACAATAAAAAAATAGCTTCTTTCCAAGTTTGGAGGGAAGCTATTTTACTGGCTATTGATTACTTTTATTTTCTGAAGTTGGAGTATTATTGGACTGTTTTTCATTATCAGCGGCAGGTTTACTTGGAGTAGGAGTAGAAGAATCCTGAGTTGCTGCTTTCTGCTCTTCTTTTTTCTCTTCCTTGACGCTAGATTTTGGTGTTTCCTCTTGCTGTGTTTTTTCTTGAGAAGTGTTATTTTCCTTATTGGGACTAGTGTTTTCCTGAGGGGATTCCTTTTGAATTTCTTTGACAATTGTTGTCGTCTGGCTTGTCGTAGGTTCTTTTTTAGTATTTTTATTATTATCCAAGGCGTTCATGATAGTGATACTTGCAGTAATTAAGCCAAGGATACTACCGATAGTGGCAACAGTTTTTTGAAAGACCGTAAAGCCTTTTTTGATGTGTTCTGTTTTTGGTTTTGAAGTTCTACGATAATTAGACATATATTCTCTCCTTTAATTAAAATTTATTATACCGCATTTCTTTAAAAAAATCTTAAAAAAAGAGGAATTGCCCTTTCTTGTCGCAGACTCCGTTTCATGATACAATAGAAGGAGTGATTTTAGAAAGCGTGAGAAAACATGATTTACTTTGATAATTCGGCGACGACCAAGCCCTATCCTGAAGCCCTTGAAACTTATATGCAGGTCGCTTCAAAAATTTTAGGAAATCCATCTAGTCTCCATCGTTTGGGAGACCAGGCAACACGAATCTTAGATGCTTCTCGCCAACAGATTGCAGATTTAATCGGTAAGAAAAGCGATGAAATCTTCTTTACTTCTGGTGGGACAGAAGGAGATAACTGGGTCATCAAGGGTGTGACCTTTGAAAAGGCTCAGTTTGGAAAACACATCATTGTATCAGCCATTGAACATCCGGCAGTCAAAGAGTCAGCCCTCTGGTTGAAAAGTCAAGGATTTGAAGTAGATTTTGCTCCAGTTGATAACAAAGGATTTGTAGATGTTGAAGCGTTATCAGATTTGATAAGACCTGATACGACCCTCGTTTCCGTCATGGCTGTGAACAATGAAATCGGTTCTGTTCAGCCCATTGAGGCTATTTCAGAACTATTGGCAGACAAGCCAACTATTTCCTTCCACGTTGATGCGGTTCAGGCACTTGCCAAGATTCCGACTGAAAAGTATCTGACAGAACGAGTGGATTTTGCGACTTTCTCTAGTCACAAGTTTCACGGAGTTCGAGGTGTTGGATTTGTCTATATCAAGTCTGGCAAGAAGATTACGCCTCTGTTGACTGGTGGTGGTCAGGAGCGTGATTATCGTTCAACAACTGAAAATGTGGCAGGAATTGCAGCGACAGCCAAGGCTCTCCGTTTGTCTATGGAAAAGCTAGGTTTCTTTACTAGCAAGACTGGGCAGATGAAGGCAGTGATTCGCCAAGCCCTTCTGGACTATCCAGATATTTTTGTCTTTTCAGATGAGGAAGACTTTGCCCCTCATATTCTGACTTTTGGAATCAAGGGTGTTCGTGGTGAAGTCATCGTTCACGCCTTTGAAGACTATGATATTTTTATCTCAACGACCTCTGCTTGTTCGTCAAAGGCAGGAAAACCAGCCGGAACCCTGATTGCTATGAGAGTGGACAAGGATAAGGCCCAGTCAGCTGTACGTTTAAGCCTAGACCTTGAAAA
Source organism: Streptococcus pseudopneumoniae (assembly GCF_001070815.1). Classification (GTDB taxonomy): domain Bacteria; phylum Bacillota; class Bacilli; order Lactobacillales; family Streptococcaceae; genus Streptococcus; species Streptococcus pseudopneumoniae_P. The sequence goes on from NZ_JVLX01000044.1 coordinate 9,471, forward strand.
TGATATGAGTCAGATTGAGCAGTTTTTGACCAAGTTAAAATTGATTTACAATCAAACTAGAAAAGTAAGATAGGAGCATTCATGCAATATTCAGAAATTATGATTCGTTACGGTGAGCTGTCAACCAAGGGTAAAAACCGTATGCGTTTCATCAATAAACTTCGCAATAATATTTCAGACGTTTTGTCTATCTATCCCCAAGTTAAGGTAACGGCAGATCGTGACCGTGCCCACGCTTACCTCAATGGAGCAGATTACACAGCAGTAGCAGAATCGCTCAAACAAGTTTTTGGAATTCAAAACTTTTCCCCTGTTTATAAGGTTGAAAAATCTGTAGAAGTTCTGAAGTCTGCTGTTCAAGAGATTATGAAAGATATCTACAAGGAAGGCATGACCTTTAAAATCTCTAGCAAGCGTAGCGACCACACCTTTGAACTTGATAGTCGTGAACTCAACCAAACACTTGGAGGGGCTGTATTCGAAGCCATTCCAAATGTGCAAGCTCAAATGAAAAGTCCTGATATCAATCTCCAAGTGGAGATACGTGAAGAAGCAGCCTATCTTTCTTATGAAACCATTCGTGGGGCAGGTGGATTACCAGTGGGAACTTCAGGTAAGGGGATGCTTATGTTGTCAGGAGGGATTGACTCACCTGTAGCAGGTTATCTTGCTTTGAAACGTGGAGTGGATATTGAGGCTGTTCATTTTGCCAGCCCACCTTACACCAGTCCTGGAGCCCTTAAAAAAGCCCAAGATTTGACCCGTAAATTGACCAAGTTTGGGGGAAATATTCAGTTTATCGAAGTACCTTTCACAGAGATTCAAGAGGAAATTAAGGCCAAGGCGCCAGAAGCCTATCTCATGACCTTGACGCGTCGTTTTATGATGCGAATTACAGATCGTATTCGTGAGGTACGAAATGGTTTAGTTATCATCAATGGGGAAAGCCTAGGTCAAGTAGCCAGCCAAACCTTGGAGAGCATGCAGGCTATCAATGCAGTTACCAACACTCCCATCATCCGTCCAGTTGTGACAATGGATAAGTTGGAAATCATTGACATTGCTCAGGAAATTGACACCTTTGAAATTTCTATCCAGCCTTTTGAAGACTGTTGTACCATTTTTGCACCTGACCGTCCTAAGACCAATCCTAAGATTAAAAATGCAGAACAGTATGAAGCACGTATGGATGTTGAAGGTTTGGTTGAGCGAGCAGTGGCTGGAATCATGATTACTGAGATTACACCGCAGGCTGAAAAAGATGAAGTGGATGACTTGATTGATAATCTCCTCTAATCAGAAAATCCAGAAGAATTTAGAAAAATAGATGAAAAAGTTAGTTTTTAATTCCAAAAATGGAAGCAAAACTAACTTTTTTTCTATAATTGTGATATAATAAAATAAAATTTTGAATATAGAGAGTTTTCTGACAATGAATCAATCCTACTTTTATTTAAAAATGAAAGAACACAAACTCAAGGTTCCTTATATAGGTAAGGAGCGCCGTGTGCGTGTTCTTCTGCCTAAAGATTATGAGAAAGACACGGATCGTTCCTATCCTGTTGTTTACTTTCATGACGGGCAAAATGTTTTTTATAGCAAGGAGTCTTTCATTGGCCATTCATGGAAGATTATCCCAGCTATTAAGCGTAATCCTGATATCAGTCGCATGATTGTCGTTGCCATTGACAATGATGGTATGGGGCGAATGAATGAGTATGCGGCTTGGAAGTTCCAAGAATCTCCTATCCCAGGGCAGCAGTTTGGCGGTAAGGGTGTGGAGTATGCCGAGTTTGTCATGGAGGTGGTCAAGCCTTTTATCGATGAAACTTATCGTACAAAAGCAGACCGCCAGCATACAGCCATGATTGGTTCCTCATTAGGAGGGAATATTACCCAGTTTATCGGTTTGGAATACCAAAATCAAATTGGTTGTCTAGGTGTCTTTTCATCTGCTAACTGGCTCCACCAAGAAGCTTTTAATCGCTATATCGAGCGCAAGAAACTATCGCCTGACCAGCGCATTTTCATCTATGTAGGAACAGAAGAAGCAGATGATACAGACAAGACCTTGATGGCTGGCAATATCAAACAAGCCTATATCGACTCGTCGCTTCGCTATTATCATGATTTGATTGCTGGGGGAGTTCATCTGGATAATCTTGTCTTGAAAGTTCAGTCTGGTGCTATCCATAGCGAGATTCCATGGTCGGAAAATTTACCAGACTGTCTGAGATTTTTTGCAGAGAAATGGTAAGTTAGGAAAGGAGAAAGCCAATGCATATTGAAAACCTTAGCCACTGGAGTGGCCACCTCAACCGTGAAATGTATCTCAACCGTTATGGACATGCTGGGATTCCAGTTGTGGTCTTTGCTTCATCAGGTGGGAGTCACAACGAATACTATGATTTTGGCATGATTGATGCCTGTGCTTCCTTTATCGAGGAAGGCCGTGTTCAGTTCTTTACCCTATCTAGTGTTGACAGTGAGAGCTGGTTGGCCACTTGGAAAAATGGTCACGACCAAGCAGAGATGCACCGTGCCTATGAACGCTATGTGATTGAGGAAGCCATTCCTTTTATCAAGCATAAGACAGGTTGGTTTGATGGCATGATGACGACAGGGTGCTCCATGGGCGCATACCATGCTGTCAATTTCTTTCTCCAACATCCAGATGTCTTTACCAAGGTGATTGCTCTCAGTGGTGTTTACGATGCACGTTTCTTTGTCGGAGATTACTACAATGATGATGCCATTTACCAAAACTCGCCAGTAGATTATATCTGGAATCAGAACGACGGTTGGTTTATCGACCGTTACCGTCAGGCAGAGATTGTGCTTTGTACGGGGCTTGGTGCCTGGGAACAAGACGGTTTACCATCTTTCTACAAGCTCAAAGAAGCCTTTGACCAGAAACAAATTCCAGCCTGGTTTGCTGAATGGGGACATGATGTCGCCCATGACTGGGAATGGTGGCGCAAACAAATGCCTTATTTCCTTGGAAATCTCTATTTATAAAAGGAGTTACCTATGAATTACCTTGTTATTTCTCCCTACTATCCTCAAAATTTTCAACAGTTTACCATTGAACTAGCTAATAAAGGCATCACAGTCTTGGGAATTGGCCAAGAACCATACGAGCAATTGGATGAACCTTTACGCAATAGCCTGACTGAGTATTTCCGTGTTGACAATCTTGAAAATATAGATGAAGTCAAACGTGCAGTTGCTTTTCTCTTTTATAAACATGGCCCAATTGACCGTATCGAGTCCCACAATGAATATTGGTTAGAGTTGGACGCAAGTCTTCGTGAGCAATTCAATGTTTTTGGTGCCAAACCAGAGGATCTCAAAAAGACAAAATTTAAGTCTGAAATGAAGAAACTGTTCAAAAAAGCAGGTGTCCCTGTGGTACCTGGAGCTGTTATCAAAACTGAAGCGGATGTGGATCAAGCTGTGAATGAAATTGGCCTTCCAATGATTGCCAAACCTGACAATGGAGTGGGAGCAGCCGCGACCTTTAAGCTTGAAACAGAAGACGATATCAATCACTTCAAGGCTGAGTGGGATCATTCAACTATTTATTTCTTTGAGAAATTTGTCACTTCCAGTGAAATCTGCACTTTTGATGGTCTTGTGGACAAGGATGGTAAAATTGTCTTTTCAACAACCTTTGACTACGCCTATACACCGCTTGATCTCATGATTTATAAGATGGACAATTCTTATTACGTTCTCAAGGATATGGATCCCAAATTACGTAAATATGGTGAGGCAATTGTCAAAGAATTTGGTATGAAAGAACGGTTCTTCCATATCGAGTTCTTCCGCGAGGGAGACGATTACATCGCTATTGAGTACAACAACCGCCCTGCAGGTGGATTCACTATCGATGTTTATAATTTTGCTCATTCCTTGGACCTCTATCGTGGATATGCATCCATTGTCGCAGGAGAAGAGTTCCCAGCGTCAGACTTTGAACCTCAGTATTGTTTGGCTACATCACGTCGTGCAAATGCTCATTATGTCTATTCTGAGGAGGACTTGCTTGCTAAATACAACCAGCAGTTCAAGGTTAAGAAAATCATGCCAGCAGCCTTTGCAGAACTTCAAGGAGATTACCTTTATATGCTAACAACTCCGAGTCGACAAGAAATGGAGCAGATGATTGCAGATTTCGGACAACGTCAAGAATAGGATATGAAGACTTAACAAGCTTTATTTGTTAAGTCTTTTTAAATTCCCTGAATAAAAGCGTTTTCCCAGTTAATCTTTTAGAAAACATATTGCTAAAAGATATAAAAATTGATAGAATAAGGATTGTCTAAAAAATTTTAAGGAGAATCTATCAAATGGATTTCACATGGGCAATTAAATATGCCACTGAATTTTTGGCCACTGCTATTTTGATCATTCTTGGAAATGGTGCAGTTGCCAACGTTGAACTTAAAGGTACGAAAGGTCATCAAAGTGGCTGGATCGTTATCGCTGTTGGTTATGGTATGGGGGTTATGATTCCAGCCTTGATGTTTGGTAACGTATCAGGTAACCACATCAACCCAGCCTTCACTCTTGGACTTGCGATTAGCGGTCTTTTCCCTTGGGCACAAGTAGCGCCTTATATCCTTGCACAAGTTTTGGGTGCTATCTTTGGTCAAGCTTTGGTTGTGGCAACACACCGCCCATATTACTTGAAAACTGAAAATCCAAACAATATCTTGGGTACTTTCTCAACCATTTCAAGTTTGGATAATGGTACAAAAGAAGCACGTTTCGCAGCAACTGTTAATGGTTTTGTAAACGAGTTTGTTGGTTCATTTGTTCTTTTCTTTGCAGCTCTTGGAATGACTAAAAACTTCTTTGGTGCTGAACTAGTATCAAAAGCACAAGCTGCTATCAATGCTCAAGTTGCACAAGCAACTACTCAAGGTCAAACAATTCCTCAAGAACAAGTAACAGCAGCACTTGACCAAGCTAAAGAACAAGTGGCACCATTTATGACATCTGGTCTTGGAATTGCTCACTTGGCACTTGGATTCCTTGTTATGGCCTTGGTAACTTCACTTGGTGGACCTACAGGACCTGCCTTGAACCCAGCCCGTGACTTGGGACCACGTCTCCTTCATGCTTTCCTTCCAAAATCAGTTCTTGGTGAGCACAAAGGTGATTCAAAATGGTGGTACTCTTGGGTACCAGTAGTAGCACCGATCGCAGCAGCAATTGCGGCAGTAGCTATCTTCAAATTCCTTTACCTATAAGACATTGAAACCGGGGAAATCCTCGGTTTTTTTATATGAAATTTTTACGAAAAATCGGTAAATTTGAGCATAATATCTTGTAAAAAATTCTAAAATCCTTTAAAATAAAAGAGTTGGAGGAATTTATGAATGTAAATCAAATTGTACGGATTATTCCTACTTTAAAAGTTAATAATAGAAAATTAAATGAAACATTTTATATTGAAACCCTTGGTATGAAGGCCTTGTTAGAAGAGTCGGCCTTTCTGTCACTAGGCGACCAAACAGGTCTTGAAAAGCTGGTTTTAGAAGAAGCTCCAAGTATGCGTACTCGTAAGGTAGAGGGAAGAAAAAAGCTGGCTAAACTGATTGTCAAGGTGGAAAATCCCTTAGAAATAGAAGGACTCTTATCTAAAACAGATTCGATTCATCAATTATATAAAGGTCAAAATGGCTATGCTTTTGAAATTTTCTCACCAGAAGATGATTTGATTTTGATTCACGCGGAAGATGATAGAGCAAGTCTAGTAGAAGTAGGAGAAAAGCCTGAATTTCAAACAGATTTGGAATCAATTTCTTTGAGTAAGTTTGAGATTTCTATGGAATTACATCTCCCAACTGATATCGAAAGTTTCTTGGAAACATCTGAAATTGGGGCATCACTTGATTTTATCCCAGCTCAGGGGCAGGATTTGACTGTGGACAATACGGTTACTTGGGACTTATCTATGCTCAAGTTCTTGGTTAATGAATTAGACATAGCAAGTCTTCGCAAGAGGTTTGAGTCTACTGAATATTTTATTCCTAAGTCTGAAAAATTCTTCCTTGGTAAAGATCGAAATAATGTTGAATTGTGGTTTGAAGAAGTATGAAGTGGACCAAGATTATTAAAAAAATAGAAGAACAAATCGAGGCAGGGATTTATCCCGGAGCCTCTTTTGCGTATTTTAAGGACAATCAATGGACGGAGGTCTATTTAGGACAGAGTGACCCAGAGCATGACTTGCAGACCGAGGCAGGACTAGTTTATGACTTAGCCAGTGTCAGCAAGGTTGTTGGGGTTGGGACAGTTTTTGCTTTTTTGTGGGAAAAAGGCAAATTAGATATTGACAGTCCTGTAACCGATTTTTTACCTGAGAGTGATTATCCAGACATCACTATTCGCCAGCTCTTAACCCATGCTACAAATCTTGATCCGTTTATTCCCAATCGTGATCTTTTAACAGCCTCAGAATTAAAGGAAGCGATGTTTCATCTCAATAGACGAAATCAGCCAGCCTTTCTTTATTCGGATGTCCATTTTTTGCTGTTAGGTTTTATCTTGGAAAGAATCTTTGATCAAGACTTGGATGTGATTTTACAAGAACAAGTCTGGAAACCTTGGGAAATGACGGAAACTCAATTTGGACCTGTTGAGCTTGCTGTTCCAACAGTCAGAGGTGTGGAGGCCGGTATGGTACATGATCCCAAGGCTCGCCTGCTGGGCAGACATGCAGGTAGTGCTGGTTTGTTTTCGACTGTAAAGGATTTACAAATCTTTTTAGAACACTATTTAGCAGATGATCTTGCAAGGAATTTGAGTCAAAATTTTTCTCCTTTGGATGACAAGGAACGTTCTTTGGCATGGAATTTGGAAGGAGATTGGCTAGACCATACGGGCTATACAGGTACCTTTATCATGTGGAATCGCCAGAAGCAAGAAGCGGCTATTTTCCTATCGAATCGTACCTATGAAAAGGATGAGAGGGCTCAATGGATTTTAGACCGTAATCAAGTGATGGACTTGATTCGTAAAGAAGAGTAAGGAGAGACATGTCAAATAGTTTAAAAGGGACTCTATTAACAGTTGTGGCTGGTATTGCTTGGGGCTTGTCTGGAACGAGTGGCCAATACCTGATGGCACACGGAATTTCGGCTCTAGTTTTGACCAACTTGCGTCTTTTAATCGCTGGTGGGATTCTCATGCTCTTAGCTTATGCTACTGCAAAGGATAAAATGCTGGTCTTTTTAAAGGATAGAAAGAGCTTGCTGTCTCTTCTTATTTTTGCTCTAATTGGCCTCTTCCTCAATCAATTTGCCTATCTAACTGCTATTCAGGAAACCAATGCAGGTACCGCGACTGTGCTTCAGTATGTTTGTCCTGTCGGGATTTTGATTTATAGCTGTATCAAGGATAAGGTGGCGCCGACACTGGGAGAGATTATTTCAATCATATTAGCCATTGGAGGGACCTTCCTGATCGCCACTCATGGGCAGTTGGACCAGTTATCCATGACACCTTCTGGCTTATTCTGGGGGCTCTTTTCTGCTCTGACTTACGCACTTTATATCATTTTACCCATAGCCTTGATTAAGAAGTGGGGGAGTAGTTTGGTTATTGGTGTGGGAATGGTCATAGCAGGTTTGGTTGCCCTTCCTTTTACAGGGGTTCTACAGACTGCTATCCCAACTAGTCTTGATTTTCTCCTTGCATTTGCAGGTATTATTCTTATCGGGACTGTCTTTGCCTATACAGCTTTTCTAAAAGGAGCCAGTTTGATTGGGCCGGTCAAGTCAAGTTTGTTGGCTTCAATTGAGCCAATTTCGGCTGTTTTCTTTGCCTTCTTAATCATGAATGAACAATTTTATCCCATTGACTTTCTTGGTATGGCAATGATATTGTTTGCTGTAACTCTGATTTCTCTGAAAGATTTACTCTTAGAAAAATAAAAAAACTCTTTGTCCGTGACAGAGAGTTTTTGCTTAGAAATCTAGTTATTCTCAAGATAAAATTCAAAGCGTTCGCCTACATATTGGCTTTTTACGTATTCAAAAGCTGTCCCATCTTCTAGGTAAGAAACCTGAGTCAGTCCAAGAATAGCATGTCCTTTTTCAACTTCCAAATAGTGGGCAATTTTTTCTTTAGCGAGACGAGCATAGATGGTCTGCTGTGATTTGCCGATACGATAGCCGTGTTTTTGCAGAGTCTGGAAGAAATGACTGGTGATTTCTTCTTTCTTAAAATCCTTAATGAATTTTTCAGGAATAGAAGCAACTTCATAAACCAGAGGGACTTGGTCGGCATAGCGAACACGCTCCATTCGGATAATATTTTCTGTAGGAGAAATTCTTAGCTTGGCAACTTCCTGCTCATTGGGAATGGTTTTTCTGTAGGAAATGAGTTGACTAGAGGGTACTTTACCTTGGGACTTAACAATTTCAGTAAAACTGGTTGTTCCTCGCATCTTTTCTTGTACCCGAGTACTGGACACAAAGGTGCCACTTCCTACACGTCGCTCGAGAACGCCTTCTTCGACCAAGAGGGAAATTGCTTGGCGGAGGGTCATCCGACTGACCTCGAACTGCTCTGCTAAATCTCTTTCACTGGGAAGTCTCTCCCCAATAGCCCAACGGTGCTCGTCAATATCCTTTTTAATCTGATCATGGATTTTCATATAAGCGGGTAGCATATTTTTCACTTCATTTCTATCTTTTCTCTATTGTACCTCAATAAACTAGAAAAAGTCAAACTTCGCCTTGTTTAGTTGGTAATTCGCCCTTATTTGTGATAGAATATTGAAAAAAGATATTTCTTTTGAGAAAGGAAAAAGATGAGCAACATTTCAACTGATTTGCAAGATGTAGAAAAAATCATCGTATTGGACTATGGTAGCCAATACAACCAGCTGATTTCACGCCGTATCCGTGAGATTGGTGTTTTTTCAGAGCTAAAGAGTCATAAAATTTCAGCTGCTGAAGTTCGTGAAATCAATCCGGTAGGAATCATCCTTTCAGGTGGTCCAAACTCTGTATACGAAGATGGTTCATTCGATATTGACCCAGAAATTTTCGAACTTGGAATTCCAATTTTGGGAATCTGTTATGGTATGCAGTTGTTGACCCATAAACTTGGAGGAAAAGTTGTTCCTGCAGGTGATGCTGGAAATCGTGAATATGGTCAATCAACCCTAACTCACACACCATCAGCTCTTTTTGAATCAACACCTGATGAGCAGACTGTTTTGATGAGCCATGGTGATGCAGTTACTGAAATTCCTGCTGACTTTGTTCGTACAGGTACATCAGCTGACTGCCCATACGCAGCCATCGAAAACCCAGATAAACACATTTACGGTATCCAATTCCACCCAGAAGTTCGTCATTCTGTATACGGAAATGATATCCTTCGTAACTTTGCCCTTAACATTTGTAAGGCTAAAGGTGATTGGTCAATGGATAACTTTATTGATATGCAGATCAAAAAAATCCGTGAAACAGTTGGAGATAAACGTGTCCTTCTTGGCCTATCAGGTGGAGTTGACTCATCTGTAGTTGGAGTTCTTCTCCAAAAGGCTATTGGCGATCAATTGATCTGTATCTTTGTAGACCACGGTCTTCTTCGTAAAGGAGAAGCAGACCAAGTTATGGACATGCTTGGTGGTAAGTTTGGTTTGAATATCGTCAAAGCAGATGCTGCAAAACGTTTCCTTGATAAGCTTGCAGGAGTTTCAGATCCTGAGCAAAAACGTAAAATCATCGGTAATGAATTTGTGTATGTATTCGATGACGAAGCAAGCAAGCTCAAAGATGTGAAATTCCTTGCTCAAGGTACCTTATATACAGACGTTATCGAGTCTGGTACAGATACAGCTCAAACTATCAAGTCACACCACAACGTGGGTGGTCTTCCAGAAGACATGCAGTTTGAATTGATCGAACCACTCAACACTCTCTATAAAGACGAAGTTCGTGCTCTTGGTACAGAGCTTGGTATGCCAGACCATATCGTATGGCGCCAACCATTCCCAGGACCAGGCCTTGCTATCCGTGTCATGGGAGAAATTACTGAAGAGAAACTAGAGACTGTTCGTGAGTCAGACGCTATTCTGCGTGAGGAAATTGCCAAAGCTGGCCTTGACCGCGATATTTGGCAATATTTCACTGTTAACACAGGCGTTCGCTCAGTTGGGGTTATGGGTGACGGTCGTACTTATGACTACACGATTGCAATCCGTGCTATTACCTCTATCGATGGTATGACAGCTGACTTTGCAAAGATTCCTTGGGAAGTTCTTCAAAAGATTTCTGTACGTATCGTAAACGAAGTAGACCATGTTAACCGCATCGTCTACGATATTACAAGTAAACCACCTGCAACAGTTGAGTGGGAATAGTCATCTAAGGACTAATTTATGTAGTTTAACGAGCCAGTATCTTTGAATACTGGTTTTTTACTTTATCTAGATTTTTGATTACTTGTTAAAACTGGGTGAATTTTCGATAGTTTATCAGCCATTATGAAAATCAAAGATCAAGCTAGGAAGGCAGCAGAAGGTTGCTCAAAGCACTACTTTAAGGTTGTAGATAAGACTGACGAATATATAATCCAAGGTGAAGCTGACCTGGTTTGAAGAGATTTTTGAAGAGTATTAAAAGATTAGAATTGTCAAAACAATCTGTCTAGGCTTGATTTTATGGCTTATTTACTATAAAATGAGAAGGAAAAACGTCAAACTTTTATATTGCAAATAGGAGAAAACATGATAAAAACATTAAAACGTCCTGAGGTTTTATCACCTGCAGGAACTTTAGAGAAGCTAAAAGTAGCTGTTCAATATGGAGCAGATGCTGTCTTTATCGGTGGTCAGGCCTATGGTCTTCGTAGCCGTGCCGGAAACTTTACTTTCGAACAGATGGAAGAAGGCGTACAGTTTGCGGCTAAGTACGGTGCTAAAGTCTATGTAGCTGCCAATATGGTTATGCACGAAGGAAATGAAGCTGGTGCTGGTGAGTGGTTCCGTAAACTGCGTGATATCGGGATTGCAGCAGTTATCGTATCTGACCCAGCTTTGATTATGATTGCAGCGACTGAAGCACCAGGTCTTGAAATCCACCTTTCTACCCAAGCAAGTGCGACTAACTATGAAACACTTGAGTTCTGGAAAGAACTGGGCTTGACTCGTGTCGTTTTGGCGCGTGAGGTTTCAATGGAAGAATTGGCAGAAATTCGCAAACGCACAGATGTTGAGATTGAAGCCTTTGTCCATGGAGCAATGTGTATTTCCTACTCAGGTCGTTGCACACTTTCAAACCACATGAGTATGCGTGATGCTAACCGTGGTGGTTGTTCTCAGTCTTGTCGTTGGAAGTACGACCTTTACGATATGCCATTTGGTCAAGAACGCAAGAGTTTGAAAGGTGAGATTCCTGAAGAATTTTCAATGTCAGCTGTTGATATGTCAATGATTGACCATATCCCGGATATGATTGAAAATGGTGTGGACAGTCTAAAAATCGAAGGACGTATGAAGTCTATTCACTACGTATCAACAGTAACCAACTGCTACAAGGCTGCTGTTGATGCTTATCTAGAAAGTCCAGAAAAATTTGAAGCTATCAAACAAGATTTGGTGGACGAGATGTGGAAGGTTGCCCAACGTGAATTAGCAACAGGTTTCTACTATGGTACACCATCTGAAAATGAGCAGTTGTTTGGTGCTCGTCGTAAAATTCCTGAGTATAAGTTTGTCGCTGAAGTGGTTGCTTATGATGATGCGACACAAACAGCGACTATTCGTCAACGGAACGTTATTAACGAAGGCGATCAAGTTGAGTTTTATGGTCCAGGTTTCCGTCATTTTGAAACGTATATCGAAAATTTACATGATGCCAAAGGCAATAAAATAGACCGCGCTCCAAATCCAATGGAACTCTTGACAATCAAAGTCCCACAACCTGTTCAAGCTGGAGACATGGTTCGAGCTCTTAAAGAAGGTCTCATCAATCTTTATAAGGAAGATGGAACTAGCGTCACAGTGCGTGCTTAATAAACATGTAGGAGATGAAAGCTTTCTAGTTGCTTTCCCTTTAATCCTACTTACTAAAGAACCTTAGGTTAAAGAAAATATATTAATTTCCATCCGAGATTTCATCTCGGATTTTTCATTATTTTTCAGAAAGACCTAGATAATAGACGGATTTATTACAAGTTTTTTCCAAAGTTTTCTATATAATAGACTTAAAAATAGTAAAATTGTAAATAATTTTCATTAAACGCTTTCAATGTAAGTAAAAAGTTGACAAATCCAATTTTTAGGACTAAACTAAGTAAGTAAATTTTAATTAAAAGGAGAATTCGTCATGAATTTAACATTTTTCGGTCTATGTCTTGCCTGTATGGGTGTATCTCTTGGTGAAGGTATGTTGATGAACGGTTTGTTGAAATCAGTTGCTCGCCAACCAGATATCATCTCAGAACTACGTAGTTTGATGATCCTAGGGGTTGCCTTTATTGAAGGTACTTTCTTCGTTACTCTTGTCTTTTCATTTATCATCAAATAAAAGAAGTATAAATTGAAAAAGGGAGGATTTTAGATGGAAGAAAGTATTAATCCAACCATCAATATTGGTCCTGTTACCTTTAATTTAACCATAGTAGTTTTGACTTTGTTGACTGTAGCACTTATTTTTGGCTTTATTTATTGGGCAACTCGAAATATGACTTTGAGACCCACAGGAAAACAAAATGTATTAGAGTATTTATTTGATTTTGTTGTTGGATTTACAAAATCAAACCTTGGTCCAATGATAAAGGATTATTCTCTCTTTTATTTCTGTTTATTCCTATTTATGGCCATTGCAAATAATATTGGCTTAATGGCTAGAATTCAGACTACAGATGGTGTAAATCTTTGGACCTCACCAACAGCAAATTTGTCATTTGACTTGGTCTTGTCTTTTACAATTATCTTAATGACACACGTAGAAGGAATTCGTCGTCGTGGAATCAAAAAGTATTTAAAAGCATTTGTAACACCAGGTTTTATGACACCAATGAATCTTTTGGAAGAAGTTACCAATCTCCTTTCACTTGCATTGCGGGTCTTTGGTAATATCTTTGCAGGGGAAGTGATGGCAAGTATGTTAGTCCTACTTTCTCATCAGGCCTTCTATTGGTATCCTATTGCTTTTGGAACAAATCTAATCTGGACTGCATTTTCTGTTTTTATTTCTTGTGTACAAGCATATGTATTTACATTGTTATCTTCAATGTACCTAGGAAATAAAATTAATGATGAAGAATAGAAAGGAGTAGTTTATGAATGTAACAGTAGGTGAATTACTTGGTGATTTTATACTAATCGCTGGTTCCTTTATTCTCTTGCTAGTCTTGGTTAAGAAATACGCTTGGTCAAATTTGGCTAGCATTTTCGAACAAAGAGCAGAAAAAATTGCAGCAGATATTGACGGAGCTGAACAAGCACGTCAAAAAGCAGAAGTATTGGCTCAGAAACGCGAAGATGAATTGGCTGGTAGCCGTAAAGAAGCTAAGACAATCATTGAGAATGCGAAAGAAACAGCTGAGAAAAGCAAAGCTAGTATTTTAGCAGATGCTAAGCTAGAAGCAGGACGCTTGAAAGAAAAAGCAAACCAAGAAATTGCTCAAAATAAAGCTGAAGCTTTACAAAGCGTTAAGGGTGAGGTAGCAGATTTGACAATCAGCTTGGCTGGTAAAATCATCTCACAAAACCTTGACGGTCATGCCCATAAAGAACTCATTGATCAGTATATCGATCAGTTAGGAGAAGCTTAATGGACAAGAAAACAGTAAAGGTAATTGAAAAATACAGCATGCCTTTTGTCCAATTGGTTTTAGAAAAAGGAGAAGAAGACCGTATCTTTTCAGACTTAGCTCAAATCAAGCAAGTTGCTGAAGAAACAGGTTTACCTTCTTTTTTAAAAAAAGTGGCAGTAGACGAGTCTGACAAGGAAAAAACGATTTCTTTCTTCCAAGACTCAGTGTCACCTTTATTGCAAAACTTTATCCAGGTTCTTATCTACAATCACAGAGCAAATCTTTTTTATGATATTCTTGTAGATTGTTTGAACCGACTTGAAAAAGAAACAAATCGATTTGAAGTGACGATTACGTCAGCTCATCCTTTAACAGATGAACAGAAGAGTCGTTTGCTCCCTTTGATTGAGAAAAAAATGTCTCTCAAAGTAAGGAGTGTAAAAGAACAAATCGATGAAAGTCTTATTGGTGGTTTTGTCATTTTTGCCAATCACAAGACAATTGATGTGAGTATTAAACAACAACTTAAAGTTGTTAAAGAAAATTTGAAATAGAAAGTGGTGTTCTTTTGGCAATTAACGCACAAGAAATCAGCGCTTTAATTAAGCAACAAATTGAAAATTTCAAACCCAATTTTGATGTGACTGAAACAGGTGTTGTAACCTATATCGGGGACGGTATCGCGCGTGCTCATGGCCTTGAAAATGCCATGAGTGGAGAGTTGTTGATTTTTGAAAACGGCTCTTATGGTATGGCTCAAAACTTGGAGTCAACAGATGTTGGTATTATCATCCTAGGTGACTTTACAGATATCCGTGAAGGCGATACAATCCGCCGTACAGGGAAAATCATGGAAGTCCCAGTAGGTGAAAGTCTGATTGGACGTGTTGTGGATCCGCTTGGTCGTCCAGTTGATGGTCTTGGAGAAATCCACACTGATAAAACTCGTCCAGTAGAAGCGCCAGCTCCTGGTGTTATGCAACGTAAGTCTGTATCAGAACCATTGCAAACTGGTTTGAAAGCTATCGACGCCCTTGTACCGATTGGTCGTGGTCAACGTGAGTTGATTATCGGTGACCGTCAGACAGGGAAAACAACCATTGCAATTGATACAATCTTGAACCAAAAAGGTCAAGATATGATCTGTATCTATGTTGCGATTGGACAAAAAGAATCAACAGTTCGTACGCAAGTAGAAACACTACGTCAGTACGGTGCCTTGGACTACACAATCGTTGTGACTGCCTCTGCTTCACAACCATCTCCATTGCTTTTCCTAGCTCCTTATGCTGGGGTTGCCATGGCGGAAGAATTTATGTACCAAGGTAAGCATGTTTTGATCGTTTATGATGATTTATCAAAACAAGCGGTAGCTTATCGTGAACTCTCTCTCTTGCTTCGTCGTCCTCCAGGTCGTGAAGCTTTCCCAGGGGATGTTTTCTACCTTCACAGCCGTTTGCTTGAGCGCTCAGCTAAAGTTTCTGATGAACTTGGTGGTGGATCTATTACAGCCCTACCGTTTATCGAGACACAAGCAGGAGATATCTCTGCCTATATCGCAACCAACGTGATTTCAATCACTGATGGACAAATCTTCCTTGGTGATGGTCTCTTCAATGCAGGTATTCGTCCAGCCATCGATGCGGGTTCTTCTGTATCGCGTGTAGGTGGTTCTGCACAAATCAAAGCCATGAAGAAGGTTGCTGGTACACTTCGTATCGACCTTGCTTCATACCGTGAGTTGGAAGCCTTCACTAAGTTTGGTTCTGACTTAGATGCGGCGACACAGGCTAAGTTGAACCGTGGACGTCGTACAGTTGAAGTCTTGAAACAACCTGTTCACAAACCATTACCTGTTGAGAAACAAGTAACCATTCTCTATGCTTTGACACATGGTTTCTTGGATACTGTTCCAGTAGATGATATTGTTCGTTTCGAGGAAGAGTTCCATGCCTTCTTTGATGCTCAACATCCAGAGATTTTGGAAACCATTCGTGATACAAAAGACTTGCCAGAAGAAGCAGTCTTGGATGCTGCGATTACAGAGTTTCTCAATCAAACCAGCTTCCAATAAGAATAGAGGTGTCAGATGGCAGTATCTCTAAATGATATTAAAACAAAAATCGCCTCAACAAAAAATACTAGTCAAATCACAAATGCCATGCAGATGGTATCAGCTGCTAAGCTAGGTCGTTCTGAAGAAGCTGCTCGCAACTTCCAAGTTTATGCTCAGAAAGTTCGTAAACTTTTGACGGATATTCTTCATGGGAATGGAGCTGGTAGTTCAACCAATCCGATGTTGATTAGCCGTCCAGTTAAGAAGACAGGCTATATCGTCATTACATCAGACCGAGGTTTGGTTGGAGGTTATAATTCTTCTATTTTGAAAGCCGTTATGGAGCTGAAAGAAGAATACCATCCAGACGGTAAAGGTTTTGAAATGATCTGTATTGGTGGAATGGGAGCTGATTTCTTTAAAGCTCGTGGTATTCAACCACTTTATGAACTACGTGGCTTGGCAGATCAACCAAGCTTTGATGAAGTTCGTAAGATTATTTCAAAAACTGTTGAAATGTACCAAAATGAACTTTTTGATGAACTCTATGTCTGCTATAACCACCATGTCAATACGCTAACCAGTCAAATGCGTGTGGAGCAAATGCTTCCAATTGTTGACTTGGATCCAAATGAAGCGGATGACAGTTACAGTTTGACCTTTGAGTTGGAAACTAGTCGAGAAGAAATTTTGGAGCAGTTGTTGCCTCAATTTGCAGAAAGTATGATTTATGGTGCTATTATCGATGCTAAGACAGCTGAAAATGCTGCTGGTATGACAGCCATGCAAACAGCGACAGATAATGCTAAGAAAGTCATTAATGATTTGACAATTCAGTATAACCGTGCCAGACAGGCGGCGATTACACAAGAAATTACAGAAATCGTAGCAGGAGCTAGTGCCTTAGAATAGGCACTAGTCCAGCTCGTATGAAAATGAACTTAGGACCTAGTTAAGCTAGGGACCGACAGTATCTTATATAGAATAGGAGAAGGAGATGAGTTCAGGTAAAATTGCTCAGGTTATCGGTCCCGTTGTAGACGTCTTGTTTGCAGCAGGGGAAAAACTTCCTGAGATTAACAATGCACTTGTCGTCTACAAAAATGACGAAAGAAAAACAAAAATCGTCCTTGAAGTAGCCTTGGAGTTGGGAGATGGTATGGTCCGTACTATCGCCATGGAATCAACAGATGGTTTGACTCGTGGAATGGAAGTATTGGACACAGGTCGTCCAATCTCTGTACCAGTAGGTAAAGAAACTTTGGGACGTGTCTTCAATGTTTTGGGAGATACCATTGACTTGGAAGCTCCTTTTACAGAAGATGCAGAGCGTCAGCCAATTCATAAAAAAGCTCCAACTTTTGATGAGTTGTCTACCTCTTCTGAAATCCTTGAAACAGGGATTAAGGTTATCGACCTTCTTGCCCCTTACCTTAAAGGTGGTAAGGTTGGACTTTTCGGTGGTGCCGGAGTTGGTAAAACCGTCTTAATCCAAGAATTGATTCACAACATTGCCCAAGAACACGGTGGTATTTCAGTATTTACCGGTGTTGGGGAACGTACTCGTGAGGGTAATGACCTTTACTGGGAAATGAAAGAATCAGGCGTTATCGAGAAGACAGCCATGGTATTTGGTCAGATGAATGAGCCACCAGGAGCACGTATGCGTGTTGCTCTTACTGGTTTGACAATTGCTGAATATTTCCGTGATGTTGAAGGCCAAGACGTGCTTCTCTTTATCGATAATATCTTCCGTTTCACTCAGGCTGGTTCAGAAGTATCTGCCCTTTTGGGTCGTATGCCATCAGCCGTTGGTTACCAACCAACACTTGCTACGGAAATGGGTCAATTGCAAGAGCGTATTACATCAACTAAAAAGGGTTCTGTAACCTCTATCCAGGCTATCTATGTGCCAGCGGATGACTATACTGACCCAGCGCCAGCAACAGCCTTCGCTCACTTGGATTCAACAACCAACTTGGAACGTAAGTTGGTACAATTGGGTATCTACCCAGCCGTTGACCCACTTGCTTCAAGCTCACGTGCCTTGGCACCTGAAATCGTTGGAGAAGAGCACTATGCAGTTGCTGCTGAAGTAAAACGTGTTCTTCAACGTTACCATGAATTGCAAGATATCATTGCTATCCTTGGTATGGATGAGCTTTCTGATGAAGAAAAGACCTTGGTTGCTCGTGCCCGTCGTATCCAGTTCTTCTTGTCACAAAACTTCAACGTTGCGGAACAATTCACTGGTCAGCCAGGTTCTTATGTTCCAGTTGCTGAAACTGTTCGTGGCTTTAAGGAAATCCTTGATGGTAAACACGATCACTTGCCAGAAGATGCCTTCCGTGGGGTTGGTTCTATCGAAGATGTGATTGCGAAAGCTGAAAAAATGGGATTTTAAGAGGTGATCTATGGCTCAGTTAACTGTCCAGATCGTGACACCAGATGGTCTCGTCTATGATCACCATGCCAGCTTTGTATCAGTTCGAACTCTGGATGGTGAGATGGGAATCTTGCCACGACATGAAAATATGATTGCAGTTTTAGCAGTTGATGAGGTTAAGGTTAAACGTGTAGATGATGAAAATCACGTGAACTGGATTGCAGTGAACGGAGGTGTTATCGAAGTTGCCAATGGCGTTATCACAATTGTTGCTGACTCTGCAGAACGTGCTCGTGATATCGACGTTAGTCGTGCAGAACGTGCCAAACTTCGAGCAGAGCGTGAAATTGAAGAAGCACAAGACAAACACTTGATTGACCAAGAACGTCGTGCGAAGATTGCACTGCAACGTGCCATTAACCGTATTAATGTCGGAAATAGACTATAAGAAAAAAATGAACTTGAGTTACCAAGTTCATTTTTTATGTTTTCTTAAGGGGCAAAACTGATGCAGACTGCTTCTGGGACATGGAAGTCATTAGAAAGTTCTGCTAGACGACCGGTTTCAGGATTTCGTTTAAAGACGGTTGCATTGTCAGAGTCTTGATGGACAGCAATGACAAATTCTTGGTCTGGTGTCAAATCAAAATCACGTGGAGTCTGACCATGTGTCGGAACGATTTCTAACAACTCTAAGCTACCGTCCGCAAGAATTGTATATACTGCGATAGAATCATGACCACGATTAGAGGCGTAGAGGTATTTACCGTCTTTAGAGAGACGAATAGCAGCGGTACCATTAAAGCCTTCATAACCGTCTGGTAGAGTTGAAATGACTTGCATGCGTTCAAATTCGCCAACACCATCGTAGATTAGAACCTCGATAGTGCTATTGAGTTCACAAATGAGATAAGCGATTTTATAATGGTTATGGAAAATAATATGGCGTGAGCCTGCTCCTGGCTGGCTATGATAGGTATAGAGCTTAGATAATTTTCCTTCTGAATCAAGATCGTAAGTAATTACTTGGTCAGTACCCAAGTCGCAGGTCACTAGATAGTGGTCAGGTGTTAAATCTGTATAGTGAACATGTGGAGAAGCTTGATTTTCATGTGGACCTTGGCCACTGTGTTGATCAACATCACTAAGTAGAAGACAACCATCTTCCTGACGTTTATAAACAAGGACCTGTCCCTTGTGGTAGTTTGCCGCGTAAACCAAATCACGCTCTTCATCAACGGCAACATAACAGTGGGGGGCTCCCTCTTCAACGACGTGATTTAATAAGGTACCATTAGTTTGATAGGCTGCAATTCCACCCTTATCGTCTTGACTACCAACAGTGTATAAATGTTGATGCTGGTCAAAGGCAAGGTAGGTTGGACTTGGCTCAGTAGCAAAAAGTTCTAGATTTGAAAGCTGACCAGTTTCTGTATCAAAGTCTGCCTTGTAAATCCCTTGGGAAGTCCGACGTGTATAAGTTCCAAAATAAACAGTTTCTTTCATAACTTTACCTCTATAATAAAGATATGACTATTATATCACAAAAAAGGAGTTGAAGCAGTACTTGGTATAGATAAAACAAAACATGATAACCTAGTAAATTTAGTTGATTTACTTTTTAAAAGTGCTATAATAATCTTAGAAAACTATTAAAGGAGTTTAACTATGAAAAAACGTGTTTTCTTAGCAACAGGATTTACTGTTTTATCAGTAGCTGTTCTAGCAGCGTGTTCATCTGGTAATGATAATAAAGATGCTACTAGACCAGTGAATTATGCTTATGTGTTTACATCAGATCCTGTTACTTTGGATTATACAGTTTCTGGTAATGTCAGCACTAAACAGATTACAGGTAATGTTATTGATGGATTACTAGAAAATGATCAATATGGAAATTTAGTTCCATCGGTTGCAGAAGATTGGACTGTTTCTAAAGATGGCTTGACCTATACCTATAAAATCCGTCAGGGTGTCAAGTGGTATACCAATGAGGGAGAGGAGTATGGTGAAGTTAAGGCTCAGGACTTTGTAGCAGGTCTGAAGCATGCAGCTGATAAGAAATCACAGGCCCTCTATTTGGTACAGGATTCTATCAAAGGATTGGATGACTATGTAAATGGGAAAACAACAGATTTTTCTACTGTTGGTGTCAAAGCAACGGATGATTATACTCTTGTTTATACCTTGAATCATCCAGAATCTTTCTGGAATTCGAAGACAACAATGGGAGTTCTTGCTCCTATTAGCGAAGACTTTTTAGCTTCTAAAGGAGATGATTTTGGTAAGGCCACTGATGTTACGAGCATTCTCTACAACGGTCCTTATCTCCTCAAGGGTCTTACATCTAAGTCTTCTATCGAAATGACCAAAAATCAAAATTATTGGGATAAGCAAAATGTCTTTATTGATGATATCAAGTTATCATTCTTTGATGGTCAAGATGCAGATTCTCTAGGACGCGGTTTTGATGAGGGACATTATCCAGCTGCTCCACTCTTTAAAAATTCTGCCAACTATGAACGTCTAAAAGAAAAATACAAGGATAATATTGTATATGGTCAACAAAGAGGTGGCGTATTCTATATGTCTACTAATATTGATCGTGTGTCATATAATCATACTGCTAAAACAAGTGATGTAGAAAAATCCTCTACTAAGAAAGCACTTTTAAACAAAGACTTCCGTCAAGCCTTGGCATTTGCTGCAGATCGTAAAGCAGCTGTTTCTCAGGTGTTTGGAGATGAAGTGGCGCCGCGTAAACTACGTACAAGTTTCACTCCTCCAACATTTGTACAAGTAGGAGACCAATCGTTTGGTCAAGTAACTAAGACAGAATTAGATAAGTTGGATAGTATTTGGAAAGATGTCAGTCTTGATGATGCGCAAGATTCACTTCATAATGTAGACAAGGCTAAGGTTAAGTTTGAATCTGCTAAGAAAACTCTTCAAGCTGATGGAGTACAGTTTCCGATTCATTTAGATCTTCCAGTTTCATCTACTCAGACAGATTTTATTCATCAAGCTCAGTCTTATAAACAATCAATTGAAGAAGCCATGGGCTCTGAAAATGTAGTTGTTGACATTCAACAGGTTTCTGATGATGAATTGGGAAACATGACTGTTCTAGCGACATCAAATAATAATGTTGATTGGGACATTAATGTTAATAGTGGTTGGAGTCCGGATTATGCAGATCCGTCAACTTATCTAGATGTATTTGATCCAACATCTGGCCCAAGTCTCCTCAGCTCTCTTGGTGTAGCACCAGGAACAGACAATCCAGCCCTTAAAACAGTTGGATTGGATAAATACAAAGAATTGATTGATGACGCAAACAGTGAGAAAACAGATCTGCAAAAACGTTATTCTAAATATGCTAAGGCTCAAGCTTGGTTAACAGATAGTGCTCTAGTTATTCCTGTACACTCAGACGGTGCCCAAATGCTTGTAACGAAGAAAGTATTAGGCAGTGGTGCTGATGGTTGGGTTGGTGACAAAACAGGCGATAACAGTTATAAATATCTTAAACTCCAAGACAAGATTGTTACTTCTAAAGAAATGGATGAGTTCCGCAAGAAATTTGCTGATGAAAAAGGCAAATCCAATGCTGATTATCAGAAGAACTTAGACCGTCATATTCAAGACTAATCGAATCTCCTCTTTTGAGGGGATTTTTTATGTCGCTGTCTTCATGTAAGCACTTTAAAAAAGAGTTATTTTGATTCAAAAATGGTATAATGAGAGAACAATAGAAAGGAAGTATTTATGGAGCACAAAGAGAAACATTTTAGCCTATCTTGGTTTTTCAAGTGGTTTTTGGACAACAAGGCAATTACGGTATTTTTGGTAACCTTATTATTGGGACTGAATCTTTTTATTTTAAGTAAGATTAGTTTTCTATTTTCACCTGTTTTAGACTTTTTGGAAGTTGTGATGTTACCAGTCATTCTATCTGGCCTGCTATATTATTTGTTGAATCCTATTGTTGATTGGATAGAGAAGCATAGGATTAATAGGGTCATAGCCATCAGTATTGTCTTTGTGATTATCGCTCTCTTTATCATTTGGGGCTTGGCAGTAGCTATTCCAAATCTGCAACGTCAGGTTTTAAGTTTTGCAAGGAATGTTCCAGTCTACCTTGAAGATGCTGATCGAGTTATTGATGATTTGGTCACCAAGCGTTTACCAGATGATTTCAGACTTCAGTTAGAACAAGTTTTGACAAACTTCTCAAGTCAGGCTACAGTTTGGGCAAGTAAGGTTTCATCTCAAGCAGTCAACTGGGTGAGCGCCTTTATTAGCGGGGCTTCTCAAGTGATTGTTGCCTTGATTATCGTTCCGTTCATGCTCTTTTATCTCTTACGTGATGGAAAAGGCCTACGTCACTATTTGACCCAATTCATGCCAACGAAATTGAAAGAACCTGTTGGACAAGTTTTATCAGATGTGAACCAGCAGTTGTCCAATTATGTTAGAGGGCAAGTAACAGTGGCTATTATTGTAGCGGTAATGTTTATGATTTTCTTCAAGATTATTGGTCTACGCTATGCAGTTACGTTGGGAGTTACTGCTGGTATTTTAAATCTGGTTCCTTATTTGGGTAGCTTCTTAGCCATGCTTCCTGCCCTAGTATTGGGCTTGATTGCTGGGCCAGTCATGCTTTTGAAAGTTGTGATTGTCTTTATCGTAGAACAAACTATTGAAGGCCGTTTTGTCTCTCCATTGATTTTGGGAAGTCAATTAAACATCCATCCCATTAATGTTCTCTTTGTTTTGTTAACTTCAGGATCCATGTTTGGTATTTGGGGAGTCTTACTCGGTATTCCAGTTTATGCCTCTGCTAAAGTTGTCATTTCAGCGATTTTTGAATGGTATAAGGTAGTCAGTGGCCTATATGAACTAGAGGGAGAGGAAATCAAGAGTGAACAATAGTCAACAGATGTTACATGCCTTGGAGGAGCAAGATTTAACCAAGGCTGAGCACTATTTCGTTAAAGCTTTAGAAAATGATCCAAGTGACCTTCTGTATGAGTTGGCAACTTATCTTGAAGGGATTGGTTTTTATCCTCAGGCCAAGGAAATTTACCTGAAAATCGTAGAGGATTTTCCAGAGGTTCATCTTAATCTAGCGGCTATTGCTAGCGAGGATGGTCAAATCGAAGAAGCCTTTGCTTATCTTGAGGAAATCCAAGCTGACAGTGACTGGTATGTTTCGGCTTTGGCTCTGAAGGCAGACCTTTACCAGTTGGAAGGTTTGACAGATGTGGCGCGTGAGAAATTGCTGGAGGCTTTGAGTTATTCAGAGGATCCTCTCTTGATATTGGGAGTAGCAGAGTTGGATAGTGAGTTGGAAAATTATCAAGAGGCCATTCAAGGCTATGCCCAGTTAGATAATCGTACTATTTATGAGCAAACAGGCATTTCTACCTATCAACGAATTGGCTTTGCCTATGCACAGTTGGGGAAATTTGAAACAGCTACAGAGTTTTTAGAAAAAGCCCTGGAGTTAGAATACGATGACCTAACAGTTTTTGAGTTGGCTAGTCTTTACTTTGATCGAGAAGAATACCAAAAAGCTGTCCTCTACTTTAAGCAGCTTGATACCATTTCACCTGATTTTGAAGGCTATGAATATGGTTATAGTCAGGCCTTGCATAAGGAACATCAAGTTCAAGAAGCCCTGCGTATCGCTAAGCAAGGCTTGGAGAAAAATCCTTTTGAAACAAGACTCTTGTTAGCAGCTTCACAATTTTCTTATGAATTGCATGATGCTAGTGGTGCAGAAAATTATCTCCTTACTGCTAAAGAAGACGCTGAGGATACAGAAGAAATCTTACTCCGTCTAGCTACTATTTATCTAGAACAGGAACGTTATGAGGACATTCTAGACTTGCAAAATGATGAGCCAGAGAATCTTTTGACCAAGTGGATGATTGCTCGTTCTTATCAAGAAATGGACGATTTGGATACTGCCTACGAGCATTACCAAGAATTAGTAGGAGATTTGAAGGACAATCCAGAGTTTCTGGAACACTATATCTATCTCTTGCGTGAATTGGGCTACTTTGAGGAAGCCAAAGTCAATGCCCAAGCTTACTTAAAACTGGTTCCAGATGATGTGCAAATGCAAGAACTATTTGAGAGATTGTAAGGATATATTTTAAAAACTGTATCTAATCATTTTTGATAGGTATAGTTTTTCTTTTTAAAAGAGAATTTTTTTACAAAAATTCTTGGTTATTTTGTTTATTTATGCTATAATAGGAACAATTATTTTTAGGAGGTGCAGTATGTCTTATTTGTTTGAGATATTACCGAGTTTATTGAGCGGTGCAAGCATGACTTTGCAGGTTTTTGCACTGGTCTTGATTTTTTCTATTCCCTTGGGCGTTTTGATTGCCTTTGCCTTGCAAGTCCATTGGAAGCCCCTCCATCATCTGATTAATATTTATATTTGGATTATGCGGGGAACACCCTTGCTCTTGCAATTAATCTTTATCTATTATGTGCTGCCAAGTATTGGGATTCGTTTGGACCGTCTTCCTGCGGCTATCATTGCCTTTGTGTTGAATTATGCGGCTTACTTTGCTGAAATCTTCCGTGGTGGGATTGATACCATTCCTAAAGGTCAATATGAGGCTGCCAAGGTCTTGAAGTTCAGTCCTTTTGCCACGGTACGTTATATCATCTTGCCCCAAGTGACCAAGATTGTTCTTCCCAGTGTCTTTAACGAAGTTATGAGTTTGGTCAAGGATACCTCTCTGGTCTATGCTCTAGGCATTTCAGACCTTATCTTGGCTAGTCGAACAGCTGCCAACCGTGATGCTAGTCTAGTTCCTATGTTCTTGGCAGGAGCCATTTACTTGATTTTGATTGGGATTGTGACAATTATTTCCAAAAAAGTTGAGAAGAAGTATAGTTATTATAGATAGGAGGCTGCCATGTTAGAATTACGAAATATCAATAAAGTCTTTGGAGACAAACAAATCCTGTCTGATTTCAGTCTAAATATTCCTGAAAAGCAAATCCTGGCTATCGTTGGACCTTCTGGTGGAGGTAAGACGACCCTCTTACGTATGCTTGCAGGTCTTGAAACCATTGATTCAGGGCAAATCTTTTATAATGGAGATTCCTTAGAGTTGGATGAATTACAGAAGCGCAACCTACTGGGATTTGTCTTCCAAGATTTTCAACTGTTCCCTCATTTATCAGTTCTGGACAATTTGACCTTATCGCCTGTGAAGACCATGGGAATGAAGCAGGAGGAGGCTGAGAAGAAGGCGCGTGGACTCTTGGAACAGTTAGGTCTAGCAGGGCATGCAGACGCTTATCCATTTTCACTATCTGGTGGGCAAAAGCAGCGGGTGGCCTTGGCGCGTGCAATGATGATTGACCCAGAAATCATTGGCTACGATGAACCAACTTCTGCTCTGGATCCAGAATTGCGCTTGGAAGTGGAAAAACTGATCTTGCAAAATAGGGAATTAGGGATGACGCAGATTGTCGTTACCCACGATTTACAGTTCGCTGAAAATATTGCGGATCAAATTCTCAAGGTTGAGCCCAAGTAGGAGGTGCCGATGACTAATAAGAAAATTGCTTTAGTATTGGTTGCGCTCCTGACTCTCTTTTTAACGGCCTGTACTCAGAAGGCTAGCGATCCAAAGCAGGATAACTGGGATAAGTATCAAGAGCAGGGGACCATTACTATTGGTTTTGACAATACCTTTGTTCCCATGGGTTTTGAAGAAAAGAATGGTCAATATACAGGCTTTGATATTGATTTGGCACAAGCTGTCTCTGAAAAATTAGGCTTTAAGATTCAATTTCAGCCAATCGACTGGGATATGAAGGAGACGGAACTGCAAAATGGAACCATAGACGCCATTTGGAATGGCTATTCTGCGACTGATGAACGTCGAGAGAAGGTTGCCTTTAGCATTCCATACATGGAAAATCAGCAAGTTCTGGTTGCGAAGAAAAACCAGCAGATCCATTCAGTAGAGGATATGAAGGATAAGACCTTGGGAGCCCAAGCAGGATCCTCTGGTTATCTAGACTTTGAAGCGCAGCCAGATTTATTGAAAAATCGTGTTAAAGACCAGAAAGCCAATCAATATCAGAGTTTCAATGAAGCCTTGATTGATTTGAAGAATGATCGAATTGATGCCTTGTTGATTGACCGAGTGTATGCTAATTACTATCTTCAGTCTGAGGGGATATTAAATGACTACAATGTATTTTCAGCAGGATTTGAAAGTGAATCCTTTGCGGTCGGAGTTAGACCTGCTGACAAAAGATTACTACAAGCTTTAAACCAAGCCTTTATTGAACTATACCAAGAAGGGAAGTTCCAGGAAATCAGCCAAAAATGGTTTGGAGAAGATGTAGCAACAAAAGAAGTAAAAGAAGGAATCTAAATGACGATTCCTTCTTTTTTCTTCTGATTTATCATACAAATATCGTATATCAATTGACATATTGATTTTTATTAGATAATATAGTAAGTATAGAAGATAACCTATAGCTATATATATTTATAGTTTTAGGCTATTTCTTATATTTAAACAACATATGTCAAATATATATTATATTGGAGGAATCTATTTATGTTTAATTCTAAAGGACGACATGTTCGTCAATCTCAGGTGGAGAAATTCACACGTTTCAGTATTCGTAAGGTCAGTTTTGGTGCAGCTAGTGTGGCTGTAGCTACTGGATTGTTTTTCCTTGGTGGAGGAAGCGTTCAAGCGGCTGAACCAGTAATTAATTCAGAACCTACAGAAGTTCAAAATTCTCAAAATCTAAATGATAAGTCCTCGGAACCTTCTAAGGAAGTTACTGGACAAGCATCTGCTACTGCTAAAGAGCCCGATGGACAAAATAATACTTCTCTAAAAGAGTCTGATACTGACACACAAGCAAGTGCAGTTGAAACTCCAAATGTAGTGACAGAAAAAGTAACTATTAATACTGCATCGTTAGAAGATTTAGTTGCTAAAGCTGAAAGTAGATTGAGTCAATTAACTGAAGGAAAGAAAACAAAATCAGTCATTGATGATGCTAAAAATTTGGTTCATAAAGCAAAAGAACTTTTGAACGATGGTGCAAAAACACAGGCTAAAGTAGATGCACTTGCTAAACAACTTTCAAGTGGCCTTAGCATTCTAAACAGTATCAAATCAGAAACAACTGAAGAAGAAAAAGTAAATAAAAACCAAGATCCACGAAATGGAAAAGAGATTCCAGGTAAAGGAGAAAGTGGTCTAAGAGCTCCTGAAACTCAATCAAATAATGATGTATCAATTGATGGTGGGAAAATTATTGCAAATGGTTCAATTTCGACTGAACCAAGAATGGGAAGTTTTAGTGGAGTTAATAATATTAGTTATAACTTAAAATTCAAGGATGGAGCTTATAAACGAGGTGATCAATTTAGTATTACATTTGAAGAATTAGGGAATGGGGATAGTTTACCTAAAACTTTAACTAAAGACGGAAAAACATTTGCAAATTTAGTAAAATCAGAAGAATTGTATACTCAAACATATGGTAAAAATGGAACACAGAATAAAACTCCATTCTGGGCTCAACGTGATGACTCTGTATCTTTAGAAGAAAAAGAAGCAGGACATATACAAAATAGAGGGACTAAAACACGCTTTATCTATGAATTTACTTCAGCAATTGAAAGCTTGAATGATGTATCGGTCAAAGGTTCTATTAATAATTACAGTTTACGTTATCCACAAATTAGTGAAGACAAAGAAGTAACAAGCAGGATTCTTGTTAATAATCAACCGGTTGTTGAAAAAAAATATATTATGAATAAAACTAATATAGAAACAGATGACAATCAAACTGCCCCATCAAGAATATCTACTACGGGAGAAATGGATATAAGCGATAATGGTGAATTACTGTCACATACTGAGGAATTACAATTTAGAACGAATAAGTATGAGTATGAAGCAGGAACTACATTCAAAATTAAACTGAAAAATAAAGATTTAAATAAATTTTCAAAAATAGGTAACTTTAACGTTGTTAAAGCAAATCTACAAAATAATACTACTACTGCCAATTCAAAAGTAAATGAAAACGGAGTGATTCTAAAAGAGCCTCGAGGAGATGTATTTTTTCAGGTAATTAATTTAACAGAAGATGAAGTAACAGTAAAAATTGTCAAAGGGAAGGCGAGTAAAGGAATATTATATAGAGTAGACTGGGGTGCTTTAGGCGTATCAAGAGAACCCGTTAAAAATACTTTGAACTTATACAATAAGAGTACTAAAACTTTTGGGCCAACTGAAGAAGAGATTACTGTTTCAAAAGATGGACAAGAAGGAAATTTAAATGGACAGTTTACTCCAAACATTACTTTTGACTGGAAATATCCTAAGAAAAATGAATTTGATACATCTGGAAATTGGTTAAAAGAATATTTAGAGTTAGGAAATGTTGCAATGCGGTATATTAATGCTGCAAATAATCGCCCAATTTTAAAAGCAAAATCAATTGTAAAAGATGGTACTGCCGAAGTTGATAAATTTACTACTGCAACTCCAGCCAAAGATTTTACAGAAGCTAATGTTGCAACAGAAACTAATAATACGACGAAAAAAGAAGAAATTCAAAATGGCAATGTTAAAACTACAAAAGCTACTGCTCCGTATATTATAAAAGGTTCAGATAATAAATACTATGTATTTAAAGAGTATTTAAAAAATAGTCCTTATAAGAGAACATCAACTAGCGGTACAGTTTATGATGCGGTTTCCAATATTGTAGCAGCCTATGATGAAGCAAAATACGGAAAAGTTACTGTAAAATATGTAAAAGCTAATGAACCTACTTCTGTTCTTAAAGAAAATGTTTTAAAAGATGGTACAGCAAAATTAGAAAATATTGTTGGGAATAATTATTCGGTTACACCTGAAGAAGAATTTAGTGAAAATGGTGTTGTTTACAAATTAGTTAAAACTGATTTACCAAATAATTCAAATGGAGTATTATCAGAAAATCCTATAGAAGTTATTTATAAATACGTAGTTAAAAGTCAAAAAGCAAATGTTGTTATTAAAACAACGGATGGTAAAGTTTCAACTACTATAGAATTATCTGGAGAAACTGGATCAACCTTACCAGATAGTGATGAAATTAAAAATAAAATTAAAGAACTTAAAGGAAAAGGTTATGAAATAGAAAGTGATACTTATAATGTAAATGGGACACATCCTAATTTTGATGACCAAGAGGATGTGGAAGCAGGAGTTTCTAAACCATCTCAAACATTTGAAATCACTTTGAAACCTAGAATCATTGAAGTTCCTTCATCAACACCACATGAAAAAGATAGTCCAGTAGATCCAAATGGTGAAAATCCAGATTTGAAATGGCCAGAGGGATTAGCAGAGTCTGATTTGAACACAACTGCAAAACGTGTGATTTCATATGTGAAGAAAGAATCTGATACAGCTACAGAGGAAAAAGCTAAGGATGATACTGTTCAAACGGTACCATTTACAAGAAAGGCGACCGTTAATCTTGTTACTAAAAAAGTAACTTATACAGATTGGGAAAGTCCAAATAAAACATGGGATAAAGTAGAAGTTAAAACATTAACAGGGTACATTGCTGATAAGAAAGAAATTCCAGCAAAAGGAGCAACAACTCCTGCAAAAGATACAAAAGTAATCCCTGATGAAACGGATAAAGTTACTTATACGAAGATTGGAAGCTGGATTCCTGTTGATCCAACCACTGGTAAGGATGGAGAACCAATTCCATTCCCTAACGATCCAAATGATCCAACCAAGACTGGTGAAATTACACAAATCATTCCTCATAAAGATGGATATACTCCAAAAGATGGCAATGGAACACCATTAGAACCGGTAAATCCTGCAAATCCAGCACAAGGTTATAAACCACCAAAAATTACGGATCCAAAAGCAAATATCAAGATTACCTATGACAAAGATGATCAAAAAGCAAAAGTTAAATTCGTTTCTGTAGATCCAAAAACTCAAACAGAAACTGAATTAACCAACCATGCATTGACTTTAACTGGTAAATCAGGTGAAACCATTTCTGAAAGTGATGTACAAACTCATATCGATGTATTGAAATCAATGGGATATGATATTGTCAACAATCCATTTGATAAAGACCCAGTATTTGATACGAAGAAAGATACTGATGACAACATCACTCAAGAATTTACCATTAAAGTTCAACCACGTGTATCAACTGCAAAAACTGTATATGTAGTAGAAGGTGATAAGCCATCTGCAGAAAAAGTAGGAGGAGCTGTTACACCTGGTAAGGACGGTAAAGTTACCAATCCTGATGTAAGTAGTATTTCTACTGATGGAAAAGCAGGTCAGGAAATTAAAGTTCCAGTAACGGTTACTTATGGGGCAAATCAATTTAAACGGGATGAACCGATTGAAGTGACTGTTAAAGTTCTTCCAAAACCAGCACCAAAAGGCGTGACAGTCTTAAATGGTACATCAAATGAGAAATTAATCGATGCGATTCGCGAAAATGTTAATAAAGCAATTTCTGGACTAACAAATGTTCCTGAAGGGGTAACTCCATTTATAACAGATGATGCGATTGTTACTCCGAAAACAGATCAAAATGGGCAACAAACTCCAGTTACTGTTACAGTTAAATATAGAGATAAGGCTACTGGACAAATCATCGATGATATTTCTGTGAATGTTGAGGTTCCAGTAAATGTAGTTGGTTCAACTCCAACCTCTAAAGTTGTATTTGAAGGAGATGAATTAACTGCTAAGGATATAACGGATGCGGTCACTCCAGGGGAAAAGGGAACGAAAGGTGAACCTAAAGATTTAGCAAAAGATATTACAGCTAAACCAGGTGTGAAAGAAGTAACTGTTCCAGTAACTTATACGGATCAAAATGGAGAAACTTTAACAGAACCAGTAAAAGTTAAAGTGACAGTTTTACCAAAACCAGAAGCTGATGATATTCTAGTTGCTAAAAATAGTGACAAAGAAAAAGCTAGAGAAAAAGTATTAGCTAAAGCTAAAAAAGCAATCGAAGATGCAACATTTACAGGTAAATTACCTCAAGGTGCAACAGTTGAAATTGATAATACAGTACCAGTAACAGTGCCAGACTTAACAGAAGATACGGAAGTTGATGTACCTGTTAAGTACACAGTTCCTGGACAAGATACACCATTAACTACAACAGTTAAAGTACCAGTAACAGTAGTTGAAGGTGTACCACAAATTGTTCCAGTGGATGAAAATAATAAACAACCAAATCCAGAAAACAGTATTGATAAAACGGAATACCCAGAAGGTTCAACATTTAAATATGATCCAAAATCTCCAGTGGATACTACAACACCTGGTGATTACACAGTCAATGTCATTGTAAAAGATAAAGATGGGAATCCTATTGCAGAAGTCCCTGCAACTGTACGAGTTGTTGAAAGCTATCCACAATTTGTCCCAGTAGATAAGGATAACAAACAACCAACTGTTGAAGGAAGTATTGACCCTAAAGCATTCCCTAAAGATACAGAGTTTACTTATGAAAGCCCAGTAGATACAACAACACCAGGCGAAAAAGACGTCGTTGTAGTAGCGAAAATTGGTGATAAAGTTATTACTAAAGTTCCGGCTAAAGTAATGGTTGTTGAACCGAAGACTCAATATGTTCCAGTTGATAAATCAAACAAACAACCAGATGCATCTAAGAGTATTGATCCTGAACAATATCCAGATGGAGTAACMTTCAAMTATAAAACTCCAGTAGATACAACAACACYAGGCGAAAAAGATGTTATTGTAGAAGCAAAAGACGGAGAAGATAAACTTGTAGAAGTTCCAGCTAAGGTTAAAGTAGTGGAAGGTAAAGAACAATTAATTCCTGTAAATCCAACTGAGAAACCTCAAGCAAGAGACAGTATTACTCCAAGTGATTATCCAGAAGGTTCAACATTTGAATACAAAGTTCCAGAAGGACAAAAAGAACCATTTGATGCAACAACTGTTGGGGATAAACCAGTAACGGTTGTTGTAAAAGATAAAAATGGAAATGTATTAGTTGAAGTTCCGGCAACGATTAAGGTGGTAGAAGCTAAACCAACACCAATTGAAACGCCAGTAACGAATACACCTTTAACAAAAGAGGATATTGCTAAATTTGTTAAAGTTCCAGAAGGTGGAAAAGTAACCAATGTAGAAAATATTCCAGACTT
>NZ_JVLX01000045.1:0-18841 GCF_001070815.1 Streptococcus pseudopneumoniae
TTTCATTTCCTTCT
This sequence comes from Streptococcus pseudopneumoniae, assembly GCF_001070815.1. Lineage (GTDB taxonomy): Bacteria > Bacillota > Bacilli > Lactobacillales > Streptococcaceae > Streptococcus > Streptococcus pseudopneumoniae_P. The sequence continues at coordinate 15 of NZ_JVLX01000045.1, forward strand.
TTATCCTTGAATGATGTCTTAACTTTTTCGTAGATGTGTTTTGTATTTCCTTTTTCATCAATTTCAGTTCTAACAACATTATATCCTGGAATTGGTTCTGAAGGTTTAGCTCCATCTTTAGATGGAAGTAAATCTGTTTCTTTGCCATCTTTTTCGATAACTACAAATCTAGTATCTGGGCGAACTGTTGGAGTATATTTAGCTGTTACTGGTGTTCCGTTCTTATCAACACGTTTAACTGTTACTCCTGTAGCTTTTCCTACGAAGTTTGGCTCTGGAGTGAATGTTACTTTTCCATTTTCATCGATTGTATATGTTCCTTCGTTTGGTACTACTTTTTCAGTTGTTCCATCATCGAATTTTGGTTTTACATTTTCATCGATTGCTACTGGTACTTCTTTCCCGTTAAGTGTTACTTTTCCACCTGTAAATGTTGGTGTCCCTTCTTGAGATTGTCCTTTTGGACCTTCTGATTCAGCATCTTTAGAAGTTGGTGACACTGGGATTACTACTGGTGTGTATTTAGCTGTTACTGGTGTTCCGTTTTTGTCAACACGCTTAACTGTTACTCCTGCAGCTTGTCCTGTGAATGTTTTTTCTGGAGTGAATGTTACTTTTCCATTTTCATCGATTGTGTATGTTCCTTCGTTTGGTACTACTTTTTCAGTTGTTCCATCATCGAATTTTGGTTTTACAGCTTCATCGATTGCAACAGTTTTTTCTTGACCATTAATCGTTACTTTTCCACCTGTAAATGTTGGTGTTCCTTCTTGAATTGCACCTTGAACATTAGTTGTGATGACATCTGAACTTGTTGGTGTTGCTGGTTTTACAACTGGTGTGTATTTAGCTGTCACTGGTGTAGCATTCTTATCTTCACGTTGAACTGTAACACCTGTTCCTTTACCTGTAAAGTTCTTTTCTGGTGTAAATGTTACTATGCCGTCTGGAGTTACTGTATATGTTCCTTCACCATCGATAGTTACTGATTCAACTGGATCACCTGTTTTTGGATCTACCAATTTAGCTGGTTTATCTTCATCGATTGCAACAGTTTTTTCTTCACCGTTAACTGTTACTGTGCCACCTTCAAATGTTGGTTTACCTTTTTGAATTGAACCTTGAACATCTTCTGTTACAGTATCTGAACCTGTTGGTGTTACTGGTTTAACTGTTGGTTCATAAGTAGCAGTTGTTGGTGTTCCATTCGCATCTTTTGCTTGAACAGTTGCTGCTACTGGTGTACCTGTAAAGTCTTTATTTGGTGTAAATGTTACTTTACCTGTTGTTGGTTCAATTGTGTAGGTACCAACTGTATTTCCATCATTATCTTTTGCTGGAATTGTTGTATCATCTATTGGTTTTCCAGTTTCAGGATTTACTAATTTAGCTGGCTGATCCGCATCAATCTTCATAGGAATTCTTTCATCACCTGGTGTGAATGATGGAGTTCCTTCTTGTTTAGCACCTTGAATTCCTTCAGAAGTTGTTGGTGTTCCTGATGGTTCTACTGGTGTAATAGATGGAGTATAAGTTGTTTTTACAACTGTTCCATTTGTATCTTTTGCTTGGATCGTTACTGGCTCAACTTCACCAGCATACGTTTTATCTGTTGGTGTAAATACTGCATTCACTTTGCCATCTACGACTTTAAGTGTATACGTACCAATCACATCACCTGCTGGATTCTTCGCTGGAACAGAGTCTACTGCATTTTCATTTTCATCTAATAATTTAAATGAAGTTGTATCGATTGCTACTGATTTTTCTGTTCCATTGATTTCTGTTTTACCTGGTGTAAATGTAACTTCTTTTGATTGTTCTACCCCTTGGATATCTATTGAAGTAGCTGGTTCTGCTGTTGGAACTACTCCCACGATATGTGGAGTATATGTTGTTTTAACAGTTGTTCCATTTTCATCTTCAGCTTGAACATTCGCTGGTAGAACTTTACCTTTGTACGCTTTATTGGTTGGTGTAAATGTTACTGTGTTTGTCGCTGGGTTAATTGTGTATTCCCCAACTTTGTTTCCATTTTCATCTTCAGCATCTACTGGAGTACCTGCTGCAACTTTGTTTCCTTGTTTATCAAGAAGAACTGCTGAGTTTTCTTTAATTGCTACTGATTTTTCAGTATCTTCAATTGTTGCTTTACCAGGTGCAAAAGCTACAGTTCCTGATTGTACTTGACCTTGAATGTTTGAAGAATCTGCTGGAGTTGCTGTTGGTTTCACTCCTACGATTGATGGAGTATATTTTGTTTCAACTTTAGTTCCGTTGTTATCTTCTGCTTGAACTTTTGCAGGTACTACTGGTCCTACATAAGTTTTGTCTGTTGGTGTGAATGTTACAACGCCTGTTGTCGCATCCACAGTGTATTCCCCAACCTTGTTCCCTTTAGGATCTAATGCTGGTACAGCTCCCTGAGCTTCTGTTCCATCTGCATTTAATAACTTAACTGAACCTGTTTTAATTGGTACTGCTACATTTCCTGCTGTGAATGTCGGTGTTCCTGTTTGAGTTTCACCTTGGATTCCTGTTGAGGTAGCTGGCTCAGCTGTTGGTTTTACTGGTGTAACTTCTGGAGTGTATGTTGTTGTCGCTGTTGAAGTTACTTCAGCTCCTGTTTTATCAACTCCGACTGGTGCTGTTAATGACACACCAACTCCTTTAGCTTTACCTGTAAATGTTGGAAGTGGTTGGAATGTTACTTCACCCGTTGTTGGGTTGATTGTGTAAGTTCCCTCTCCATCTACAGTTACAGTTTTGGCATCTGTTGGATCTTTTGTTACTGGGTTAATTAGTTTTGCTGGATGTGTTGCGCTTGGTGTAATAACTCTTTCGTTATCTTTACCTGCATCCGTTTTGAATACTGGTGTTTCTTTTTGTTCTTTACCTTGAACATCAATAGAAGTTTTTGGTTCTGCAGTAATTGGTTTTGGAGTTACAGTTGGAATATAACGACCGTCCATAGAACCTTTAACTGTTGGTCCATCTAATTGAACTTGATCACTAATTAAGTTTAATTGATCTTTATTTTCTCCTTCACCACCAACGATTTGACGACCTTCATTTCCCCAACCAGTTGTATTACCGTTCGCATCTGTACGACGAATTGTAATACCGTCTGCTGTACCTACGAAGTCAGGAACTGGAACGAATTCTACATTTACATCTTTTCCATTGTCAGTAATTTTATATTTACCTTGACCTTGAACGACATAGTATCCATCTACCAACTCAGTATCTTTTACTAACGAACCATCTGCTTTAACAATTTGTGATTTCACAGATGTATTAATCACATTATTTGTATCAAAGTCATAATCTTTTTGTCCGTAAGCGTTAAATGCTACCGTAGCATTTTGAGTCACACCTTGAACATTTTTTGTTTCTTCTTTTGTCCCGCGTGGTGGAATTACTTGTTGAATACGGAAATCTTCTACTTCCCCTGAGTAAGCAAATCCTGTAGGATTTTCAATATCGTCCGCAGAAATAGCTGTACGTATACGCATTCCTAAACGAGTTACTGTTGTATCAACGTTTTGAGGAATATTCGTGAAAGTAAGCTTATATGTTCCTTTTGAAGTAACAGTTACCATGTTAGAAGCTTCACCTTCATCGAATTTTCCGTTATTATTAAAGTCAATCCAACCTTTAACGAATGATTCTGGGTTTCCGTTTGGATCTGCTTGGAATTCTAATTCATACGTTCCTTCGTTTGCATAGTGTAATGTGTAATTATCATTATTCTTAACATTGTCACCCATTAATTGACGAGGACCTTCATCCATATTGTCATTTGTTTCATCACGAGTCCAATTTGGTTTGGTTGTGTTAAGGTCTTTTTCATCAAGGTCAGCTTTTACACTACCAATAAATGGGTGGTTCACATCTTTATTAAGACCTGATGAGATTAAGTGTACGGCATCACCATAAGAAACAGGTGCATCTCCTTCATCTGTTGCAACAACCCCGAATGAGAATGCTTGGAATCCAGCAGAGTATAAGTATGCTGAGACTTCTGTAGTTCCTCGACTTATCATAATTGGCGTAGATTTCCAATCTCTAGCGTTACTTACTGGTCCAAATTGTTGAGTACCTAAACCATCCGCTTGTAGAGCATCTCCTGAAACTAATGCTGATACTGTCTGAGTTGTAACGATTTTATTTCTTGCTTCTTCGATACGTTTATTCACAATCGCTGTTAATTCAGGATTTCCACCACGAAGTTCAGCAGTACTATATCCTACACTCTTGAATGGAGCTTCGATTGCATTACGTAATTCCCCCATACCTTGAGCGTTGATATTTTGAACAGTATAACTTGATGTTACACTCTTGTTCATAACTTCTGTTAATAGTTCCCAACCCTTACCATTTGTTCGATAGATTTCAGCTTCTACCGGACCAGCTTCTTCAGCAGATACTGCAAAGAAGTTCGGTTTTACTTTACGACCATTATATGTTGCAGAAATTTCAAATGTGATACCAAGGTTCATGGCATTACCACCACCACTTGTATCCCCCATTGTTTGAATATCCCCTGAAATAGTTGTATATCCAGGAGCAAGTAGGCCGTATTTTCGTACTGCAGAGTAACCATTGAAGTTTTCTTGCCATGCAAATACACGACTATTATAACGTTGTGTTTTTAATTGTTCTTCTGTAAATCCAGCATTTAACGCTGCATTATACTTCTGACTACCAGGTTTTAAAATGGCACCATTTTCACTTCCATCAAGGTTTTTAAGTTCTTTAACCTTAACCGTTACAATATATCCTGGTGTAATTTCTTTCTCCCATGTAGATCCAGGAAGTAACTCGTAACCTACTTTTCCATTTTTTAAACTTTTCGTTTCACCTAGACCTGTAATCTTAGCATTTTTGTCTGCCCAATCTAGGAAGAAGAGTTGTTTATTCAAATCTGCTAAATCTTTATTATTTCCTGTAGCTGGATCTTGGAATTTTTTAAAGTGATTTGTTTGATCAGTTGCATTTGGTGCTTCAGCTGTTGGATAATTAGCCTCTTCTGCCAAGACATATGAGAACTTACCATCACGGCCAATTCCTGCCTTTTTCAATTCATTGTAAACTGCAAGGATTGATTCGTTGAGGCGTTCCAATTGAGCATCTACTTGCTCTTTAGTTACACTCTCATCAGCTAGAAGTGTCTTTGTTGCAGCAAGAACGGCTTGGTTTTTAGCGACTGCTGCTGTAACTGCCGCCTTATTTTCTTCTTTGACGTCAGCCTTAGCAAGTTCAGTCTCAGCTAATTTATTGGTTACTTCAGCTTCTGATGCTACTTGTGTTAATTCTTTTTTAGCTTCTTTTACTTCTAGAGTTTGTTTTGCTTCAGATTTTGCTTTTTCTTCTGCTTTTTTCTCTTCAACTTTAGCTGTTACTCCTGCTGCTTGAGCTTCTGTAACTACTACATCTAAATCATTAACAATTTTCACTTGTGCATCTACTTCTTCTTGAGTAGTTGCATCGTTAGATAATACTGCTTTAGCTTTTTCTAATGCTTCACGAGCTACACTTAATACTGCTTGGTCTGCATCAGGAGCTGATTTAATATTTCTTTCTAAAGTAGCAATACTTGCTTCGAGGACAGCTTTATTTACTTTTTTAGCTTCAGGTTTTGCTTCTGTAGCCTTTTCAGTTTCAGGTTTTACAGTTTCTACTGTTTCAGCTTTAAGCTCGGCCTTTTCCTTCTCCTTATCATCTTGACTAGGAGCAGGTGTTGAAATAGTTGTTTCAGCTGATTGTACTTCAGTCGCTGATACCGCACCGTTACCTAGGAACATCAAACCAGCCGCAATCGCTACTGATGCTGCTCCAAAGCTGTATTTACGAATACCGTAACGAATGTACTTCTCCGTTCTAAAATCTTGTTGTTTGCCTTTCATTGAGACTCACAACCTCCTTATATTTTACTTTATTTTCATGTACTTAGCACAAAAAATCGGCATTATAAAACATTTAATATGATAACGTTTTGCATGTCGAAAATTTGGTGTCTATACACGACTTAATGATATCATATTCTCTCCTTACAAGCAAGTAGTTAGGCTTTAAATTTACACTATAATAAATAAATTTTATTTTAAAATATTCATCCTCTTTTTAGTAATATTAAAAGCATTTTTTACCATTTTTTATCGAATATTAGCAAATCCATTTTCGGAAAAAAATTGGAAATTTCAAAAAACCAATGACTTTTACATCATTGGTTTTCTACTATATTCGTTTATCAGAAAGATTTTAATTAATCTTCTTTCTTCTTGCGAGCTACAAGACCAAATCCACTCAAGACTCCAAGAAGTCCAAGTGCCGCAAGTCGGGCATTGTCTTCTGTACCAGTATTTGGCAACTCTTTTTGACCCTCAACATATTTAGGTGTTGCTGGTTGTTTTGGTTGCTCAGGTACTACTGGCATGTCTGGAGTTACTGGTTTCTCAGGGCTTGTTGGCTCTTGTGGAGAAACTGGTTGTACTGGTTGACTTGGTTCAACCGGTCTTGGAGTTGGCATCTCAACTTTCTTGAAGATATGTCTGATATTTCCATTTGGATCTGTCACAGTCTTCACATATTCATAACCTGGAATTGTTCCTGGTTCTTTAGAACCTGGTTCCATTGGTTTCAATGGATTTCCTTTTTCATCTGTCCAAGTTGTTGTAATTTGTTTACCTGGCTCTGTTTGAGGAATAAGTGGTGTTGAAACTTTCTCATAAACGTGTTCTGTATCGCCGTTTGGTAATTTCTTAGTCTCTACGAAGCGGTAGCCTGGAATGTCTTTCTTATCTACAAATCCACTTTCTTTGTCTTTGATTTCGTTACCATCTTTATCTTTGAAGAATGTTGTTACTTTTTCGTATACGTGTTCTGTATCGCCGTTTGGCAATGGTTTTGTTTCTACGAATCTGTATCCTGGGATATCTTTCTTCGGTTGTTTTCCTTCTTCTGTCGGATAATTTGGAATTTCTTTTCCTTCTTTATCCTTGAATGAAGTTTTAACTTTTTCGTATACGTGTTCTGTATCTCCATTTGGTAGTTTCTTCGTTTCTACGAATCTGTATTCTGGAACATTATCTTTCTTCGGTGTTGTTCCTTTTTCTACAGGATAATTTGGAATTTCTTTTCCTTCTTTATCCTTGAAGAAGGTTACAACTTGTTTATAGATATGTCTTGTGTTCCCGTGCTCGTCTGTTATTGTTTCTACATAGCGATACTCAGGAATATCTTTCTTCGGTGTTGTTCCATCTTCGTTTGGATATCCTTTAATTGGATTTCCATTTTCATCTACAAACTCAGTATCTGGACGAACTGTTGGTGTGTAAGTAGCAGAAATAGTTTTACCTAATTTATCTTTTCTAACGACAGTTATACCATCTGCAGTACCTGTGAATTCTGGGTCTGGAGTGAATGTTACTTTACCATCTTTATCGATTGTATACGTTCCTTCTCCTTCTACCACCCTTGTAGTTGTTCCATCATCAAACGTAGGTGGTACATCTAAGTCAACATCTCCTGTGAATTCTGGAGTATTAGATTGTGGAGTATTCTTAGCACCTTCTGATGTTTTGTCTACAGTCGTCGTTACTGGTGTTACTGTTGGAGTGTATTTAGCCGTTACTTCTGTTCCGTTTTTATCTACACGTTGTACAGTTACTCCTGTAGCTGTTCCTAAGAATTCTAGTTCTGGTTTAAATGTTACTTCGCCAGTCTTAGGATCAATTGTGTATGTTCCTTCGCCTTCAACTGTTACAGAATCAACTGGATCTCCTGTCTTAGGATCAACTAGTTTAGCTGGTACATCCTTATCAATTTCAACAGTTTCTTCTTTACCGTTGATTTTCGCTGATCCACCATTGAATACTGGTGTTCCTTTTTGAGTTTGACCTTTAGGTCCTACTGATGTTTCATCTTCTCCAGTTGGTGTTACTGGTACTACTTTTGGAGTATACTTAGCTGTTACTGGTGTTCCATTCTTATCAACACGTTGAACTTCTACCCCTTCTCCTTTTCCAGTAAATTGTGGTTCTGGTTGGAATTTCACTTTACCATCTTCAATTGTGTATGTTCCTTCTCCAGGAATTACTACTGGTTCATCAGTTGGTTCTCCTGTTTCTGGATCAATCAATTTAGGGGCTTTTGTTTCATCAATCTCAACAGTTTTTTCTTCACCATTTACAGTTACTGTTCCACCTTTGAATTCTGGTAATCCTGTTTGTGTTTTACCTTGAATATCTTTAGTTTTAGCTGGTGTTGCTATTGGAGTTACACCTTTCACTTTAGGTGTGTAGCGCGCTTGAACTGTTGTTCCGTTCGTATCTTGACGTTGAACAGTTACACCTGTCGCTTGTCCTGTGAAGTCTTTTTTCGGAGTGAATGTTACATTACCATCTTTGTCGATAGTATAAGTTCCTTCTCCTTCTACTACAACTTCATCTGTTAGTTTTCCTGTTTCTGGATCGATTAGTTTCGCTGGTACTTTATTGTCGATAGGGAATTCATCATCTCCACCTTTGAATACTGGTGTACCTGTTTGCTTAGCACCTTGAATATCTTCTGATGTAACATCTTCTCCTGTTGGTTTAACCGGAGTTACTGTTGGAGTGTATTTAGCTTTTACAGTTGTACCATTTGTATCTTCACGTTGAACTTCTACACCTGTAGCAGTTCCTGTGAATTGTGGTTCGGGTTGGAATTTAACTTTTCCATCTTCGATTGAGTATGTTCCTTCTCCTTCTACTACAACTTTTTCAGTTGGCTCTCCTGTTGTTGGATCAATTAGTTTTGGAGCTTTTGTTTCATCAATTGGAACAACTTTCTCTTCACCGTTAATCGATACTGTTCCACCTTTGAATTCTGGTAATCCTGTTTGTGCTTTACCTTGAACATCTGTTGTTTTAGCTGGTGTTGCTGTTGGTTTAACAGGTTTAATGTTAGGTGTGTACGTAGTTCTTACTGGAGTCCCGTTCATATCTGCTGCTTGAATCGTTACCGGCGGAACTTTTCCTACGTATGTTTTGTCTTCCGGTGTGTATACTGCAACTGGATCTTTACCAGGCTCTTTTACAAGAGTATACTTACCGATTACTTTATTAGGATCTTTTGGATCTTTTACAACTACTTCATCAGTTGGTTTTCCATTTTCACCTACTAATGTAACTGAACCTGGATTAACCGGAACTGGATCTGATTTAATTGGGTTTCCAGCTGGATCTTCTAAGTCTGCAGTTCCACCTTTGAACGTAATTGGTTGTTTTTGAGTTGCACCTTGTACATCAGTTGATTCAGCTGGCTTAGCCGTTGGTTTAACTCCTACGATTACTGGAGTATAATCAGCTGTTGCCGGTGTATTGTTTTTATCAACACGTTGAACTGTTACTGGTTGTACTGGCCCTACATAAGATTTATCTATTGGTGTGAATTTCACTTCTCCTGTAGTCGGATTTAAAGTATACTTACCGATTACATTTCCTTCTGGATCTTTCGCTGGAAGTTCATTTGAAGGAACAGGTTTCTTCGTTTCTGGATCTAGTAATGTTGCTGGAGCATCGTAATTAATCGGCACTGCTTCATTACCTGGTTTAAAGTAAGGTTTACCTTTTTGTTCTTGACCTTGTACTCCTGTAGTAATGTTATCGAATCCTTCTGGTACTACTGGTTTAACAATCGGTGTGTATTTCGCTGTAGCTGGTGTTCCGTTTGTATCGACACGTTTTACAGTTACACCTTTAGCTACACCTGTGAATTGTTTTTCTGGTTGGAAGTGAACTGTTCCATCTGGATCTACTGTGTATGTACCTTCTCCTGGTACTACTTTTGTAGTCGTTCCATCTTCGAACGTCGCAGGTACTTTATCGTCGATTGGGAATTCCGGATCTCCTTCGGTAAATTTCACTTTACTTTGTTGAGGTAATCCTTGAAGGTTTGTAGTAGTTTTATCTTGTCCTTCTGGTACTACTGGAGTAACAGTTGGAGTGTAAGTTGTTTCAACTTTTGTTCCGTTTTTGTCTGCCGCAGTTACTTTCGCTGGATCTGGTGTTCCAGTGAAGTCTTTATTCGGTTGGAATGTAATCACTCCAGTTTCTGGGTCTAAAGTATAAGTACCCACTTCTTTTCCATCTTTAAGAGCTGGCATTGTTGTGACTTCTGCACCTGTTGGGTCTACAAGTTTGATTGTCGACTTATCGATTGGTGCTGATTTGTCACCTTCTTTGAACATTGTAGTCGCATCTTGAGTTTGTGGTCTGCCTTGTTTTCCAGAAGTTTCTTTAGGTTCTGCAGTTGGTTCTACTGCTTCAACTTCTGGCGTGTAATCTCCACTAGATGTAACTTCAACTTTGTTTCCTTCTGAATCAGTTGCTGTTACAGATACTTTTACTTCTACCCCTTTCGCTTGTCCTTTGAAGCTTGGTTCTGGAGTGAATGTCACTGCACCTGTTGTTGGGTCAATAGCGTATGTTCCTTCTCCTTCAACTACAACCTTACCTTCTTCATTAGCACCTTCTAATGAGTACTTAGCTGTTGTCCAGTCTACGTTTGTATTATCTGGAGTATTCGCTGTTGTATTTAATGCTGAGAATCTTTCACTTCCTGGAATTGAAGTTTGAACTTGACCTTGTTTTCCAGTTGTTTTATCATCTTTGGGTTTAACACCATATACTGTTGGTGTATAAGTCGTTGTAGATTCTACTACTACTGGTTGACCGTCATCTCCTGTAATTGTTACGTTAGCTGCCACTGTTAATGGTTTAGCATTACCGATAAAGCCTGGTGCAGGTGTAAATGATACTGCTCCTGTAGTTCCATCAATAGCATACGTACCTTCTTCAGTCGTTACAGAATCTGTTTTCTTACCTGATACTGGATCTACTAGTTTGTAGTCAGATACTTCTGCATTATTTGGTAATCCAGTCTTGAATCCTGTTTCCATTGAATCAGTTTGTTCTTGACCTTCTGCACCAGATGATTTTTCAGGTTTAGAAACTACGATGTAGTAAGTTGTTTCTGCAACTGCGTCTTCTGTAACTTCTCCAGCATCTGTTTTTCCTACTGTTGGAGTTGTTACAACACCGTTTGAGTCAACAGCTCTTACTGTTACTTTGTAAGATCCGTATTGACCTAATGTATAAGCTGCAACTTCTGGATTTGATAAGTTTTCTGCAGCTTTTGTTTTTAATGCTGTACGTGCTGCTTCTACCGCTTTTTCTGCTTCTAAAGCTTCTTGACGACTTGAAGTAACTTTCGCTGTTAATTCAGGAAGTTTTCCTTGAGCTTCTTTTAATTTCTCATCTAAGCTAGCTTTGAAGTCTTTTACATCTTTAAGTTTCTTTTCAGCTAAGTCTTTCGCTGTTACAGAAATTGTACGAAGTTTTAGGTTCGCTAATGCTGCTTCTGCGTCTGCAATCATTTGTACTTGACGGTCTACTTGTTCTTGAATACCAGCAAGTTCATTTTGTGCTACTCGAACATCTTCAATCGCCGTTGCTGCTGCTTGTGTCTTTTCTGCAGCTGTACGTTGTGCTTGAATATAAGCTTTTTCTTCCGCATCTGCTAAGTTAAATTCTTTCTTAGTTCCATCTGGAGCTGTTACTGTTAATTTAGTTTTGATAGTTTCTGACTCAGCATCATCTGATTTATCATCAATCACATCTTCAAATTCTACATTTGCTTTAGGAGATTTTAGTAAATCTACAGAGTTATCTTTTGTTTCAGCATAGCTTGTAGATGAAGCAGTCGGTTTATCATTTTGGATAGATGCTACATCATTTCCAATTGCTTCACGATAAGATACATACCCTTTGAATCCTGAAGATGTTTCAATTGACCATCCTGCATTAGATTCTTTAGCTGTTACTGTTGAACCGTCAGAAGCTGTCCATTGTTTTGTTGCTGAATCATACTTCACTGTAACAATAAGGCCTTGTTTATCAGCTGTTTGTTCTCTTGGCACAGCTGTAACTGTACGAGTTACGTCTCCTACTGCAGTTACTTCACCATTTTTACGAATTTCTGCTACTTTATCAATTAAATTAGCTGCTGAAGAAGTTGCATTCCATGTACGTGTAAATTCATAAACAATAAAATCAACATCTCCATTTGCTTTTGCATCTGTATATACACGACGTTCTGTTAAAGTTGATGTTCCGTCTCCATTATCTTTTAATACGTATGCATCTTCATTAGCAAGAGTATATTTACCTGTTGCACGGTTAAATGTCGCTGTATAAGATTTTCCAGCTGCATCTTTTACTGTTGCAATTTCACGTTGAATATCTGCACGAACTTTATCTGTAGAGGCTTTTGCTTCGATACTATTAATTCCTACATATTGTGTTGAATCTGAAGTTACAGGTAATTCGAATTTAGTTGGTGCTGTTGCTGAAGCATCTGCTAATTGATCGCCTTCTTTTACTGCTTTATTCGTAGTTCCTGCGCCTACAGTCCATTTTCCATCTTTGACAACTAAGTTTGTTACAGTCCCATCAGGCATCGTGATTTCTGCTTTATTTGCTCCGTTTGATACTGTTACAGGAACTTTTGTTGCATAAGCTTCTACGTTAGATACTGTAATTTTTGGTGCTACTGCAATTGTAATATTTTCGTGAGCTTCTTGCCCGTCCATATTCCAGTCAACATTCTTAGCGTTTGTAGCGTTATTGTAGTCTTTTGCTAATGCAGCTACAGTATAGATTCCAGCTTCTGAAGCTGTTCCATGAATTTTCCCTGTTGTCGGATTATAACTTAATCCTGGAATTACGTCTGCAACTGAAGCGTCTTGACCTGTGTAAACACCATTTAACGTAGTATGAGCATTAACTGTTTGAGGTGATGTCATTGTTCTTATTTTTGTTCCATCAATAGCTGTAAATGTTGCTGCTTTTGATGTAGATGGAGCAGTTTTAGAACCTGCTACTACTTTAGAACCGTTATCTGCATACACATATCCAGCTCTTTCATCTTTATTCATTCCCTCGTTATCTACATATTTAATGTCATGGTCTACTTCATCTCCGATTGTAACCATTTTAGATGTTCCTAAAATAGATGGAGCTGATGAGTCTTGCCAGCCAATCCAACCAGCTGTTAAATCACGGAAAGTAACCTGTTGAGATTGTCCATCTTTTTCAACTGTTACGATATAACGCATATCATAAACACCATTTTGAAGGTTAGATGCTGCATACCCTTCTACTGTGTCTGTTTTTTCATTATACCCAGTACCTGGAATCAAGTTACTAAGGTCAATTTTTTTAATCGAATAGCCTGCTGCCTCTGCTTCTTGTGATAAGCTGAAACGTTTTTTCACATCTGTAATATATACATAGTGAGTTCCTTGTTCGTAAGTATAACCATAAATTTCAGTTGCTAGGTACTCGTAAGGTCCACCCGCTCCCCAGGTATTATTACCGTTATTTTTTCCACTAGCACGAACTTTACCTTTCCATAAAAGTGCTTCTTTTGCTAGTTTTTGAGCTTCAGTTTTTGATAAAGGAATATCTGTACGTCCACCTACATCTGGTCTTCCACTGTTAGCTGCTCCAATTTCTGTATTTTCTGATTGGTATCCGTGAACGTATATTCTATATTTATCGTTACCGTCTAATGTTTTATATGATTTACCTGTAGCTGTAAGAAATTCACCGTTTTCTTTTCTTAACTCTGTTGAATTGCTAGTGTATCCTTCATCAGCTGATAACGCTACACTATAGTTACCATCACGACCAATTTCTGCTTTTTTAAGTTCACTGTATACTGCAAGAATTGATTCATTTAAACGTTCTAATTGAGCCTCTACTTGTTCCTTTGTAACGCTCTTGTCAGCTAAAAGTACTTTTGATTCGTTAAGTACCGCTTGGTTTTTAGCAACCGCTGCTTCAACTGCTACTCTATTTTCTTCTGATACCTCTTTTTTACGAAGTTCTGTAGCAGCAAGTGTATTAGTTACATCAGCTTCTGATGAAACTTGTGTCAAGACAGTTGTTGCTTCAGAAACTGCTTTTTCTGTTGGTGTAGCGTTTCTTTCTGCTTCTGCTTTTGCTACCTTGTCTTTATCAGCCTGTTCTTTCTCTAATCCAAGTTTATTTGATTCAGTTACAACTGTTCCCAATGCAGAGAGAATATCTTTTTGGATATCTACCTCTTCTTGCTTAGCTGCTTCATTTGCTAAAACAGCTTTTGCAGTAGCTAAGGCTTCACGAGCATTGGCTATAACTGAAGGGTCTGCATTCTTAGTAGTTGAAAGTTTAGATTCTAAAGTAGTAATACTTGCTTCAAGAACAGCTTTATTTACTTTTTTAGTCTCTTCTGCTTTAACTTCTGTTTTTGCTTCCGTAGTTTTTCCAATTTCTGGCTTTACTTCTGTGGTATTCTGATCAGATTTTTCAGCTAGAGTTGCTGCTACGGTAGTTTCCGCACTTTGTACCTCTGTCGCTGAAACTGCTCCATTTCCTAAGAACATTAAACCAGCCGCAATCGCTACTGATGCTGCTCCAAAACTGTATTTACGAATCCCATAACGAATGTACTTTTCTACTCTAAAATCTTGTTGTTGCTTGCCTTTCATTGAGCCCAACAACCTCCTTTTATTTTCATCATGTTAGTTAAAAATTTCCAAAAAAATCCATCAACAATTTCTTTACATAATCGAGAGGAAATTTTATATAATTCACAATTAACATGTATATAAATAATATCACATCTTATCTCATTACACAAGATATTTGATTTATAATTTTTCAAAAAAATAACAATTTTCTAAGTAAAATTTAGGTAACATTTTACTTGAATTATCAGCATTTTATAAGGGTCATAATTTTTAAAATTGTCGCTTTTGTTCCTATTTTCTGAATATTTTCTACCCTCTTTTTATATTTAAATCTTCGTTATTTTTTATCATTATTTTTGTATATTTATTTAAAACTAACCTTGTAAAACGATTGCTTTATCTCATTTTTATATATTTTCCTTTTATCATTTAACTTTAGAAAGACGATTGCAAAACTTTCTACCAACTTTTGAGGTTTTCCGAGATAGTTGAATAATGAAGTATAGTGAAATAAAACAAAAAAACGAGCACTTTCGCACTCGTTCTCTGATATAATCTATTGATTAAAGTGAGTTTACGTCAACTTTGATACCAACACCTTGAGTAGTTGTGATAGTCAAGTTTGTTACGTAAGTTCCTTTAGCTGTAGCTGGTTTTGCTTTTTGGATTGTTTCGTTGAAAGCTTTGAAGTTTTCAACCAATTTTTCAGCTTCAAATGATACTTTACCGATGATTGCTTGAACGTTACCTGCACGGTCAGCACGGTAAGTGATTTTACCACCTTTAGACTCTTCAACTGCTTTAGCAACATCCATTGTTACAGTACCAGTTTTAGGGTTTGGCATCAAGTTACGTGGTCCAAGGACACGTCCAAGACGTCCAACAAGAGCCATCATGTCAGGTGTAGCGATAACTACGTCGAAGTCCAACCAACCGTCGTTGATTTTAGCAACAAGGTCATCTTCACCAACAAAGTCTGCACCAGCAGCTTTTGCTTCTTCAGCTTTTGCACCACGTGCGAAAACAAGAACGCGTGAAGTTTTACCAGTACCGTTTGGCAATACCATTGCTCCACGGATTTGTTGGTCAGCTTTTTTAACGTCGATGTTCAAGTTGTAAGCAACTTCTACAGTTGCGTCAAATTTTGCAAAGTTAGTTTCTTTTGCAAGTGCTACAGCTTCTTCTACGCTGTATGCTTTTGTGCTGTCGATTTTCTCAAGAGCAGCACGAAGTTGTTTGCTTTTTTTAGCCATTTTCTATTCTCCTTGTAAGTGGTTCAATCGATTTTCATCTCCCACGTCACTTCTCGAAATGATGAAGTCTTGCGGGTTATATTGGGGTGTTATTGATTAGTCAACAACAGTGAATCCCATAGAACGAGCAGTACCTTCGATCATACGCATTGCAGACTCTACGTTTGCTGCGTTCAAATCTGGCATCTTAGTTTCTGCAATTTCTTGTACTTGTGCACGAGTAACTGTAGCAACTTTAGTTTTGTTAGGTGTACCTGATCCTTTTTCAACACCTGCAGCTTTTTTCAAAAGAACAGCAGCTGGTGGTGTTTTAGTGATGAAAGTAAATGATTTATCTTCGTAAACTGAGATAACAACTGGAATGATCATACCAGCTTGGTCAGCTGTACGAGCGTTGAACTCTTTTGTGAATCCCATGATGTTGATACCAGCTTGACCAAGAGCAGGTCCAACCGGTGGAGCTGGTGTAGCTTTACCAGCAGGGATTTGCAATTTTACAAGTTTTTCGACTTTTTTAGCCATTTTTAAATCCTCCTTTGTGGTTTTGGCGGTAATTAAAGATTTTTACCTCCCACAAGCATGCTTTACACATACTCATCTATTATACACTATTTATCTAGAATTGCAAGAGAAAAGTTTATTTTTTAATCGACGTAATCTCCGCCTTCAAAGCCGTAGTATTCTTCCAAACTGAGACCACTGGCAGCTATTTCTTTAGCTTCTTTTCCGACATATCGAAGGTGCCATTCCTCAGCCATATATCCTGTTTCTTTTTCTTTACCTTTGAGATAACGGACAACAAAGCCATAATCAGCAGCATGGTCCAAGAGCCATTGGGCCGCTTTTTCTTCTGTTACCAAATCACCATTTGTCCCAATCACATCAAAGGCTAAACCTGTCTGGTGTTCGCTATAGCCAGGTCGAGCAGAATAACGGTCAGCTGCTGCCTTCCCATCTTGGTTGACATAATCTTGATAGAGCTTGGTCTGAGTTTCATAACTTCTAAAACCACTGTAATGATCACTAATCGGGAATCCTGCCTCTTGCATAGCTTTAATGAGTTTGACCAACTCAGCCTTGGCTGTTGGATTTTCCCCTGGATTGTAGTCTTTTGACAATGGGTAGTGTTTATTGGCTACGATGATTTCATCGTATTTCCCTTGGATGCTGTAGTAGTCTCCTTTGTTAACCACTTCTGCTTTTTTCTGGGCAGCTCCTTGAGCCTTACTTCCTACTGTTCCATCAGCTTTAGCTGTTTGCTCTGTCTTAACTGAGCCATCTTCATTTTTTGCTTTTTCTTGTGAACAAGCTGCTAGACTCAAGGCTAGCAAAGCTGTCAAGACAAGGTATCTTTTTTTCATTTCTACTCCTTTATTTCTAATAGGTTATCTACTTCTGACGATAAACGTTTGACTAATTTTTTAATCTCATCCGATTTTGCTTGGCAGGTTTCTGCTGTCATTTCTTCAAAAGGAACCCACCAAACTGGACCACGTCCATTGAGACCGTGACCGTTCATATCACCTCTTCGTCTAGGAAACAGATGCCAATGAAGATGGGCATCACCATTGCCTAGCAGTTCGATATTCATTTTCTCGGCAGCAAAGGTCTTAGCAACCGCCTCTTGAACCACACTCATTTCTTCTAGAAAACGGAGTCTTGTCTCCTTTTTCAAATGGTGCAATTCGGTGACGTGTTCCTTGGCTAGAAAGAGACTATAGCCTGCAAAATACTGGTGATCTCCAATCACAAGATAGCCTGTTTCCAACTCTTTGACAAAATAGGGATTTTCCCCAGCCTTGATGAGCTCAATTCTCTGGCATATAAGGCACATATTAGTCTACCAATTCGCTCTTCAGATAAGCATCAACCATACGCTCTGTTGCGGTCACTGAATCAATATGAGTACGTTCATATGAGTGGCTAGACTCGATACCAGCACCGAGAAGGGCGTGTTTGACTTCTGCCCCTGCAGACATAGCTGCCGAAGCATCCGAACCATAAAACGGATAGATATCCAGCTTAAATGGAATATCTTGCTCTTTAGCCAAGGCCACCAAATGTTGACGGAAGTCATAGTGATAAGGCCCTGAAGCATCCTTGACACAGATAGACACTGTGTACTCATCTGTTTGCTGGTCATCTCCCATAGCTCCCATATCCACAGCCAGATATTCTACTACCTGAGCAGGAATATTAGAATTAGCCCCATGCCCCACTTCTTCAAAGACTGAAAAAGCAAAATGGGTTGTTACGGGCAATTCAATCTTCTCTTCCTTATAAATACGAAGGAGCTTAAGCAAAATTGCTGCGCTGACCTTATCGTCCAAATGACGAGACTTGATAAAACCTGTCTCTGTCACGACAGTTCGTGGATCAAAACTGATAAAATCACCGACTTCAATTCCCAAGGCACGAGTTTCTTTTTCACTAGTTACTTTGGCGTCCAAACGCACTTCCATATTGTCTTGCGTGCGTTCTGCAGTTCCTGCATCCTTATAAACATGGCAAGAAGTTTGGTGGATAAGGATGGTTCCTGATACTTTTTCACCTGTACTAGCCACATGAACGGTACAGTTTTCTCCTTCAATCATGTTCCAAGGAAAACCACCGATACGGTCCATTTTGAGACGACCGTCTGGTT
Organism: Streptococcus pseudopneumoniae; assembly: GCF_001070815.1. Lineage (GTDB taxonomy): Bacteria > Bacillota > Bacilli > Lactobacillales > Streptococcaceae > Streptococcus > Streptococcus pseudopneumoniae_P. Next base: position 18,472 of record NZ_JVLX01000045.1, read on the forward strand.
TGACAGCACGGACAATGGCCCCCAGCGTATCCACATGGGCAGTCACATAGCGATGCTCTTCATCATTTTGACCTTTAATGGTCACATTGACACCACCCTTGGCTGTGCGAACTGGCTGGTAACCAAAACCTTCTAGAGTCTTGACTAAATAGTTCGAAATCTCACGGGTGAAGCCTGTTGGTGATGCGATGGCTGTCAGTTCTTTGATATATTCTACTGTTTGATTCATTTCTTCACCTCTTTTGCTACCTATTATAACACATTTATCATCGGATAAAAAAGAAAATCACCCCTGTAGACTTAGCTACAAAAGTGATTTTATACTCAATGAAAATCAAAGAGCAAACTAGGAAACTAGCCGCAGGCTGTA
>NZ_JVLX01000046.1:0-16815 GCF_001070815.1 Streptococcus pseudopneumoniae
AATGAAAATCAAAGAGCAAACTAGGAAGCTAGCCGCAGGCTGTACTTGAGTACGACAAGGCGAAGCTGACGTGGTTTGAATTTGATTTTCGAAGAGTATTAACTCTCACCTATTTATGCAAAGGAATCTTATGGAAGTTTATTTTTCAGGAACCATTGAACGGATTATTTTTGAAAATCCCAGCAATTTTTATCGCATCCTCCTCCTAGAAATCGACGATACGGACGCAGAGGATTTTGATGATTTTGAAATTATTGTCACCGGTACCATGGCTGACGTGATTGAGGGAGAAGACTATACTTTTTGGGGGCAAATTGTCCAGCACTCCAAGTATGGGGAACAACTGCAAATCAGCCGATATGAACGCGCAAAACCAACTAGCAAGGGCTTGGTCAAGTACTTTTCAAGTAGCCATTTCAAGGGAATTGGTCTCAAGACAGCTCAGAAAATTGTGGATACCTATGGCGACAATACCATTGACGAAATTCTGCAACACCCAGAAAAGTTAGAAGGCATCGCAGGACTCTCTGCCAAAAATCGCGAGGCTTTCGTCTCCACTCTCCGTCTCAACTACGGAACCGAGATGGTTTTGGCCAAACTAGCCAACTACGGCATTCCCAATAAACTAGCCTTTCAGATTCAAGACTTTTACAAGGAAGAAACCCTTGATGTGGTTGAAAATTATCCCTACCAGCTGGTTGAGGATATCAAGGGTTTGGGATTTACTATTGCTGACCAATTAGCGGAAGAACTAGGCATCGAAAGTCAGGCTCCTGAACGCTTCCGCGCCGGTCTAGTTCATAGTCTTTTTCAGGCCTGTATGGAAACAGGGGACACCTATGTTGAAGCACGGGATTTGTTAGAACAAACCCTTACTCTCCTTGAATCTTCTCGTCCCGTGGAACTGGACCCCAGCCAAGTGGCCCAAGAGCTCTCCTACCTGATCGAAGAAGACAAGGTTCAGCAGATTGATACCAAAATTTTTGATAACAGCCTCTTTTTCGCTGAGGAAGGTATCCGCAGTCACTTGGTTCGTATCCTTGAAAAAGGAAAACAGAAGAGCCAAGATTTAGAAACCATTCAAAAACATATCACTACTGTCGAGGAAGAACTGGGAATTGAGTATGATAGCATTCAAAAACAAGCTATCAGTGACGCTATCCAGAACAAGGTCTTTATCCTAACAGGTGGACCTGGTACTGGTAAGACAACTGTTATCAATGGTATCATCGCTGTTTATGCCCTTTTAGAAGGACTTGACCTCAGGAAAAAAAGCAATCTGCCGATTCTTCTTGCTGCTCCAACTGGCCGAGCAGCTCGGCGCATGAATGAATTGACAGGTTTGCCTAGCGCGACCATACACCGCCACTTGGGAATGACAGGCGACGATGATACCAGTCATCTGGAAGATTATCTGGATGCTGACTTTATCATCGTGGATGAATTTTCCATGGTGGATACTTGGCTGGCCAATCAACTCTTCTCCAACATCTCTTCTAACAGTAAAATCCTCATCGTTGGCGACAGCGACCAGTTGCCTTCTGTCAGTCCTGGACAGGTTCTAGCGGATCTGCTTCATATTCCCTTGATTCCTCAGACTCGCTTGGAAAAAATTTATCGACAAAGCGAAGAATCAACCATCGTCACCCTAGCTAGTCAGATTCGACAGGGTATCTTGCCAGCTGATTTCACCCAGAAAAAAGCAGACCGTTCCTACTTTGAAATCGCTAGTGGTCATATCCCTGCTACTATTGAAAAGATTTTAGGCGCTGCCCTTAGAAGTGGTATCCCTGCTCGTGATATTCAGGTTCTGGCTCCCATGTACCGAGGGACTGCAGGGATTGATTCCATCAACCAACTCATGCAAGACCTGCTCAATCCACCACAAAAAGACCAACTCAGTTTTGAAGCTCCCCAGTGCCACTATCGTAAGGGGGATAAGGTCATTCATTTGGTCAACGATGCTGAAATCAATGTCTTTAATGGAGATTTAGGAGCCATCACAGACCTGATTCCTGGTAAATATACCGAATCGAAACAAGACGAGATTGTCATTGATTTTGATGGCAACGAGGTCTCTTACCCACGTAACGAATGGTACAAGATTCGCCTGGCCTATGCCATGAGTATCCATAAGTCCCAGGGAAGCGAGTTTCCTGTTGTCATCCTACCGATTACCAGTGCTAGCAGGCGCATGCTGGAGCGAAATCTCATCTATACAGCCATTACACGCGCCAAAAGCAAGCTTATCTTACTAGGCGAATTACAGGCCTTCGACTATGCTACCCAACATATCGGAACTGCCCGAAAAACCTATCTGATTGAACGTTTCAGTGATTTATTGGAGAATGTTGAAGAAAAGCAACAATCTATCTCTGAAACTGCCACATCAAGTGACTCTGAACAATCCTACATCCTGACAGAAGAAAACTGGGACAGCATCCCAGCCATGATTGGGATTACAGAGGCAGACCTCAAAGAGATTTTTGGAAAATAGTGCATAAGAAAACCCACCAATTCAGGTGGGATTTTTGTTTATTAATACTCAATGAAAATCAAAGAGCAAACTAGGAAGCTAGCCACAAGCTGTACTTGAGTACGGTAAGGCGACGCTGACGTGGTTTGAATTTGATTTTCGAAGAGTATAAGATTATTTAACTGTTGCTGTGCTTGTAATCAATTCAACAGCTTTTTTAATTGTGATGTCGTGTTTCAACATATCAGCTGAAAGCAAGCTTTGTACTTGAGCAACTTCCATGTTGTAGTCTGCTGCCAATTGCTCAACTTCTTTTTGGATTTCTTCTCCTGAAGCATCAAATCCTTCAGCTTTGGCAACTGCTTCGATAACAAGGTTAGTCTTAGTACGTGACTCAGCTTCTCCCTCGTATTGTTTGTGAAGATCTTCTTGAGTAGTTCCAGTGATTTGGAAGTACATGTCAGGGTTGATACCTTGACGTTGCAAGTTTCCAAGGAATTCATTAACTGAACGGTGAACTTCTTCGTGGATCATTTCTTCTGGAAGTTCTACGATTTCAGCGTTTTCTACAGCTTTATCGATTGCTGCTCCTTCAACTGCATCTTTGTATGCTTCTTCTTTAGCAGCAGCCAATTCTTTGCGGTATTTTTCTTTCAATTCAGCAAGTGTTTCAACTTCTTCATCGATGTCTTTTGCAAGCTCATCGTCAAGAGCTGGAACTTCTTTAGCTTTTACTTCGTGGATAGTTGTCACGAATTTAGCTTCTTTACCTGCAAGATCTTCTGCTTGGTAGTCTTCTGGGAATGTTACGATAACATCAACAGTTTCGCCAGCTGAGTGACCTACCAATTGGTCTTCGAAACCAGGGATGAATTGACCTGAACCAAGTCCAAGTGAGAAGTTTTCACCTTTTCCGCCGTCAAATTCAACACCATCGATAGAACCAACAAAGTCGATGACAACAGTGTCGCCGTTTTCAGCAACAGCTTCCTTGATAACCAATTCAGCCAAGTTGTTGCGTTCGCGTTCGATACGTTCTTCAACGTCAGCATCAGTTACTTCTTTTTCTACATCAACTGATACTTCAAGGTTTTTGTAGTCACCCAATTTTACTTCAGGTTTTGTAACAACTTCAGCAGTGATAACCCAGTCTTGACCTTTTTCCATTGAAGTTACGTCAATTTTTGGTTGAGCAACGACTTCAAGACCAGCTTCTTTTACAGCTGCTTCATAAGCATTTGGCAAAAGAGCGTTCATAACGTCTTGGTAAAGTGACTCTTCACCAAATTTTTTGTCGAAGATAGGGCGTGGAAGGTGACCTTTACGGAAACCTGGAACATTAAGAGATTTCTTCACTGAGTTGAAGACACGGTCCAATTCTGGTTTGATTTGGTCTTGAGAGATAGTGAAAGTCAAGACACCACGGTTTGTTTCTTTGTTTTCAAATGATACAGACATTCTGTCATTTCTCCTTAAAATTTTTTAAATACAGTCTATTATAACATAAATGGGCGACTTTTTTCAAGTAACGAATGCTCTTTTCAATCACGCTAGAGGTACTTGCTTGCTTCTTTGATACTAAGGTCAGCCATTCTTTCCTTGTTTTTCTCAATGAAGCCTGCTACCCAAGTTGGATTGGTTTTGGAGTAGTCTCTTAGAGCCCAGCCAATGGCTTTATTGATAAAGAATTCTGTTTGGTTCAAATTATGAAGCAGAATCTTTTCCATTAATTGAACATTGGTCTTCTCTTTTCTTAACAACTGGTGGTCAATAGCGACACGTCTCAGCCAGATATTATCTGATAGGCTCCATTTTAAGATTATTTCTTCTAGTTCAGGGTGGTCATACACCAAACTCCCTACTACTCGATCTAGGATATCTACGGTATCCCACCAGGATTTTGTGACGACTAACCGCTCAAGCTTAGGTAAATCGTTCTCCGTTAGATAAGACTGCATTGCTTTCAAATAATTAGCAGCCACATATTGGTATTCTCTAGGCTCCTTTCTCCAGCAAGTATCTACAAAATTCCAGTCGATAATCTTTGTTTTTTTCGCTTTTGGAAAGTATTTTTTATAGAGTGCATTTCTTTCAGGAGCCGCAACGCCTAGGAAGAAAAATTGATGGCGCATATAGGCTTCCATGGGCCCTGCATTTTTTGAATCTCTTGCTGCTTCTAGCTCAACAAGTAAATCTGTTAGACTCATCTAAAACTCCTCATGCCCCACCAAGTGGTGCTGAAAGGCATAGACTGCAGCCTGGGTACGATCGCTGACTTCAAGTTTGGCTAGGATATTGGACACATGGGTCTTGACCGTCTTGAGAGAGATAAAAAGTTCATCTGCGATACGCTGATTTTCGTAGCCCTTGGCGATGAGTTGGAGAACATCTCGCTCACGCGCAGTCAGGTCCTCATGTAGTTCTATGTGATTGCGGTGGTATTCGACTTTTTTGCTGACCTCTTGCTCAATGGCCAACTCCCCAGCAGCCACCTTACGGACAGCATGGAGCAGTTCGTCGGCACTAGAAGTCTTAAGCATATAGCCACGAGCACCTGCATCTAAGACGGGCATGATTTTTTCATTGTCCAAATAAGAGCTCACAATCAAAATCTTGGCTTCAGGCCATTCTTTGAGGATAGCCAAGGTCGCATCAATTCCATTTATCTCAGGCATAACGATATCCATGACAATGACATCTGGACGCAGTTTCAAGGCCAAGTCAATACCTTGAGACCCGTTTGCCGCCTCGCCCACAACTTCTACATCGTCTTGGAGGTCAAAGTAACTTTTCAAGCCCAATCGGACCATTTCATGGTCATCTACTAGTAAAATTTTCATCTCTACTCCTTTATGATTCCTTACCTAACAAGGGAATACGGATATCAACTGCCAGTCCTTGCTTGGGAGCTGTTAATAACTGAACCGTCCCTGCCATATCTTCGACCCGCTCCTTGATATTACGAAGTCCATAACTCAAGTCGTCTAAGCTCCCCAACTGGAAACCAATCCCATTATCCACCACCTTCAGCTGCAATTCAACATCCGTCTGATAGAGATAGACATCCAAACAAGAGGCCTGGGCATGGCGGAGGGTATTGCTGATCAACTCCTGCAAGATGCGGAAGATATGCTCCTCGATTTTCTTGGGCAATTTCGTCACATTTTGCTTGAAACTAACCTTGAGATCGCTCTTGTCCTCAAGCTCTTTTAAGAGGATTTGAATTCCCTCAACCAGACTCTTCTGCTCCAGTTCAACTGGTCGCAAATGCAAGAGCAAGACTCTCAAGTCCTTCTGGGCTGTTTCAAGGATGGCTGTGACGCTCTGCAACTGGGTCTGCATCTTTTCTCTATCCAATTTCAAAGACTGCTGGCTGACACCTGACAAAATCATGTGGGCCGCAAACAACTCCTGACTGACTGTATCGTGCAAATCCCGAGCAATCCGCTTCCGTTCTTTCTCGATGATTTCCTCTTCCTGAGCAAGACTCTGATTTTCTGCTTTTTGAAGAGCTTCTGTCAAAAGATTAAGTTTACCTGACAAGGACTTGAAACTGGCATCCAAATCTGGATCTGCAAGCCGAATCACTTCTTGTCCTGCTAATAAACGCTTGAGATTAGACTGCATTTTTCTTAGAGAAAGCTCTTCGATAGCTCTCCAAAACAGGGCTAAGAGAAAGGTCATGGACATGCTGAATACCAACAACAAAAAGATAAATTTTTCTGTTTTTTCGACATCATGTAAGAAAATAGACCAGTCAAAGTCAAGGATGTCCAGCAAGCTGTGGGACAGAAATAAGACAAACAGGATGGAGGTGAGGGCAATGATTACATAAGCTTGTTTTTTCATCCTCTGACCACCTCCACATCGCCAATCATAGTGGTCAAGAGAATCTTGACGCTCTTGTTACTCTTGAGATAATCTCTCGTTTCTTGATGATAGTGTTCATTACGTAGAGCTCGCTTTGGATGATTAAAAAAAGTCAAATCCCCATAGAGACAGTTAACACTGAGACTAACTTCTACATCTACGGGCACAATGATTTTGGTCGTACCTACCATCTTTCTGAGGATAATGACATTATCGTGATTGGTTAGGATTACCCTCTCCAGATGAATAGTGTCTTTACCCATGAGGCGAAAAATATTGATATCATCAAATTGGCAAGTCTGGTAACTTGAAAAATGATGGAGATTACCAAACCAACGATTTTTCTCCTTCTTAACCGTCACCACATCTTCAAACACCAAATTGGTCTGATCTTTTTCCTGATTCATCATCGGGTAAAGAAGAAATAGACTGTATATAACCGCAACAAAAATAGCTAGAATCACAAAAGGATTGAGCATGACGATGAAAAAGAAGAGAATGGTTGCCACCACCAAAAGAAGGTTATTGCCCTCTTTACCAGTGTAATAGCGAATCAAAAGCAAAAAGAGGAATAAAATCAGCAGAAAACGCGAAAAATGCTCTGAAACCATCAAAATCAGAGCTCCTGTCAAAAGACAGGCTTCGATAAATAAAAAGATTTTAAATTTTCTCATAGGTTCATCCTCTCCCTTCTATTTTATCACAATTCAAAAAAGTCACCTCGGTCTGAAGATGGAAAAAAAGGCGGTGGTTACGCCTTTTTCATCTGATCCTTTGCTTCTTTTAATTTTCCATAAAGAAGATAGTCTACTTTTTGTAAATCTGCTATAGTGGCACAATTAAGGGCACACATAATCAAACGCAGGTCGTCTTTCCAGCCTTGGACAATGCCAATCACTTCTTCAACTGTGTAGGTTTCAACCAATTCTAGAACTGTTCGAGAGAGTCCTACAGCCTTAGCACCAAAGACCAAACACTTAATCATATCCAGCGGATTGCGAACACCTCCACTAACTAAGAGTTGGACCTTGTCTTTCCAGTCTTGGGCATTGATAAGGGCCTGCATGGTGGACTGGCCCCATTGATTGAGGTAGTCACGTTGACCACTGCGACGGTTTTCGATATAAGCAAAGCTGGTGCCACCACGTCCTGATAGATCCACTGTACGAACACCCAGTTCATAGGCTCTTTCGATGGTCTTCACATCCATTCCAAAACCTACTTCCTTGAGGACAATCGGAACAGGGATTTGCTTGCCATAGTCTGCTAGGTGCGATTGCCAGTTTCTAAACGTTCTTTCTCCCTCAGGCATGAGCAATTCCTGCATGACGTTGACATGCACTTGCAAGAGAACAGGATTCATCTCTTCTACAGTCTGAAGACCTAACTCGACAGGCTTGTCCAATCCAATATTGGTTCCAAGAAGGAGATTTGGATGATCAGACTTGACAGAAAAAGAGTCAGCTGCTGGATCTTTAAGGGCTGCGCTATAAGAACCCGTTACAAATAAAATATCACAGGCTTCCGCCACCTGAGCCAGCTTTTGATTGATTTCTCTTCCCTTATCGCTTCCACCCGTCATGGCATTGATATAAAAAGGAAAATCCCACTTTCGACCAGCAAACTCTGTCGACAGATCGACTTCATCCAGGTCGTAAAGAGGCAAGGAAGAATGAATCAACTCCACCTCATCAAAGCTATTATAGGAACTTTTCTGCTCAAGGGCATAGCGGATGTGCTCATCCTTACGATTTGTCGTCATGTCCTATCCTTTCTTGGTATAAGAGCTCAATCCCCAGATCGGCCCAACGGTTTTTTAGGGTTTTAGTTGATTGCTCATCAAAACTCAAGGCAATACCACAATCACCACCACCAGCACCGCTACTCTTGGCGACAGCTTGCAAATCTTGACTAGCTTCTTTCAACTGTCTAAGCGAAGGCGTGTAAATATCTGTGCTCAAGCCTTCTAAGAGCTTGCTGGCCACTTCTACTTGCTCGATAATTTTTTCTGATTTCACCTGTTCCAAGGCTTCTACCAAAGAAACCACCGTTTCTTTTGAGGAACTTAAAAAATTCTGATTGATATTTTGCTTGATTTGCTGGACCATGTGACTCGATACAGCCACTTGCTTGGTCCATCCCACTAGGAAATCACATTCTAGGGCAGGTTGTACATGTGAGATTGAAAAGCCCCAATCACGCTCTAAAACAGTCGCTAAGTTTTCTTCTTCCAACCAAGCAGCCACCTTCTGGCGATCAAATGACTGGTAGAGAACCAAATCCTCTGCCACAATACAGGCAATGTCCCCCATAGAACCATTGTCTCCGCGCTTAAGCAAGACAGCACTGGCCAGCTTGAACAAGAGGTTCTGATCAATCGAAAGATTATACAGAGCCAGCAGAGCCTTGATGACCAAGACAACGACGCTACCGCTAGAACCTAAACCAAACTTTTTCCCTTCTCGTTCCATTTTTCCACGGATTTCTAGAGAAAAAGGTCGCAAGGTCTGCCCACGATAAACGAGGAAGCCATTCATCAAAGCAATTGTTTCTTGAATCAAGCTATAGTCAGGATTTGGCGTCAAATCAACTGCGAAATCAAACATATCTGAGTAGATACGGTAACTATCAGAAAAAGCAATCTCGCCCTTCATATAGATGGGAATAGCCTTTATCAAGGCCAACTGTCCGGGCTCTAAAATAGCATATTCACCTGCCCAATAAAGTTTCCCGCAAGTTTTAACAGCAATCATCTTGACTCAAATCCTTTGTTTTTGACACAATCAAGCGATAACGTTGACCGAAGATTTCTGACAAATGCTCCAAGTCTTTCTCTTGACAGAGGACTTTGACATTGGGTCCTGCATCCATAGTAAAGTAGCAGGCTTCCCCTTGTTCACGAAGCTGGCGGACAAAGTCCATGGCTTCATAGCTTGCATCCGTCAGATAAGAAAAGGCTGGTGATGCTGTTTTGGTCGTAGCGTGCATAGCCAGGGCATTTTTCTCCGTTAATTCCCCAACCTTAGCAAAGTCGTTCTCTTTGAGATAAACCAGCATATCCTGATAATCCTTCTCAGACTGACGCACCCAGTCATCAAAGGTCGTCGAGGTTTCCACACAAAGTTTCATCCCGTCACGGCTAGAGATTGGTTTTTTCTTATCCTCTAGCACCAACATAATCATAGCTAGTTTCAAGTCTGTCTCTACAAGGTAAATTTCCCCGCTATCCTTGTCCCAGGCACCTAGCGGTCCATAAAAACTCCGAGAGGAAGAACCTGAGGCAAACTTAGCCTCCTGTGCCAACTGACTTCTATCCAAGCCAAGCTTGAAATAAGCATTGCAAGCCTTAACTAAGGCGGATAAACCACTAGAACTTGAAGACAAGCCCGCTGCGGTAGGCATATTGTTTTGAGTATCAATACGAACAAAGCCATCACCATCTGGACGGTAGCGGTCAATAATCTTGCTCATCTTGGCATGCTCAACCTCATTTTGTAACTGACCATTGATATAAAATGCATCAGCAGTCGCATCCGTTGGTAAAGGCGACAAGGTCGTCTCCGTATACATATTCTCCAAAGTCAGAGAGATACTGCTAGTAGCAGGCACCATCTCTTTTTCTTTTTTCTTTCCCCAATATTTGATAATAGCAATATTTGCGTAGGAACGTACTGTTACAGGCTCTCTATCCATATCTGAACAGCTCCTTTCTCTTCTAATCTTTCTACTAGTTCTTGTGCGTGTGGCAAATTGGGTGCCAAGGCTATGATACAGCCTCCAAGCCCACCACCGCTCATCTTGGCACCCAGAGCTCCATGTTTAAGAGCCGTTTCAACCAAAGAATCTGCCTCAGGACTACTAACACCAATTTCTTTTAAATGCAAATGCGCTTGACTAAGGATTTGTCCCAGCCCTTCAGCATCTTTTCGTGAAATCGCTTCTTCTGCCTGCCGAGTCAATTCTCCCAAGGCATGCAAAAACGGTAAGGCATCCTTGCCCTTGCTTTGAACCACTTGGATGGCTTCACGAGTATGACCATAAACACCCGTATCGGCAATCACCAAATAGGCGGATAAATCCATCTCAAGCTCTGTAAATCCTACGTTCTTAATAAAGCGAATAGGCTGGTCACTGAGACAGGTCTTAGCATCCAAACCACTAGGATTCATATGGGCAATCATCTCAGCTCGATTGACCAAGATTTCTAGTACATCATGAGGCAGTTCTGCCTGATAATAGTCAAATACCGCACGAATGGCCGCTATGCTGATAGCCGCTGACGAACCCATTCCCCGTTTTTCAGGGATAGCCGAGTCAATCTCACAGCGAATGCAGGATTCTTTGATATCCAAATACTCCAGTGAAGCATACACCGCCATGGACAAGGTATCCTCTTCATAGAGACGCCAAGGACTCGCTGCAGGAACTACCTTACAAGTCACCTCCACCTCCAAAAGAGGCAGGGAAATAGCCGGATAACCGTAAACGACTGCATGCTCCCCAATTAAAATTATCTTACTATGTGCCTGACCGACACCAACCTTTTTTGTCATGTTATCCTTTTACTAGACGGAAAGACCGTCTTATTTTTCACACAAGTATTGATTCTTTCCTATCTATTTTATTATATTTTCATAAAAAAAGCGATTGTTTCCATTCACAATCGCTTTTTTCATTATTGAACCCATTCGCCATTATAGTTGACAGAATAGCCATCTACAGTGGTATTCACTGCCAAGGCACCTGAGCTATAAGCATAGTGCCATTTGCCATTGACCTGGAACCAACCAGTTGCCATAGCTCCTGATGAACGGAGATAGTACCACTTGTTACCGAGGTATTGCCAGCCTGTTTTCATATCGCCATTTTCAGCATCTAAATAGTACCAAGTTGAGCCTTCCTGATACCAGCCAGTTGCCATTGCTCCTGATGAGCGGAGGTAGTACCACTTATTGCCAAGTTGTTCCCAACCAGTTTGCATTGTAGCAGTTGTTGGATCTAGATAGTACCAAGTTGAGTTATCATTGGTCCAACCACGCACTAGCTCCCCAACCGTCAAACTGTCGATACGAGCATCAAAGCCACTATCCTTTTGTAAATAATACCAGTGTCCCTCATCATAAATCCAACCAGTTTTTAAGGTGTGATAACTACGTTGATCTTCAAAATAATAGACTCGTTTCTCTGCTGGACTATCATATTGTTCCCCATGATGTTTGTTGGTATTTGTAGCAGTTTTTGCCTCTAAAACTTGCTTGCCAACAAATTCTTGTAGGACCCCATCTTGATTAAAGTAATACCATCTTGGCATTGGCATAAATTCTAATCTTAAACCATTTGGGTAAGGACCAATTGTACTACCTTTAGACGGAAACGGGATATATTGCCAGCCAACAACCATCTCTCCTGATACATGATCAAAATAATAGTACTTGCCATCAATCACTCGCCAAGCCTTTTCTTTGATGTCACCCTTCTTGTAGTAAGTTCTACCATTTTCTTGGACAAATTGCCAACCTTCTGAATCAGCATCATCCGCCAATACTGCCTTTGTTGCCAGTAAACCAAAGAAAAAGAATACTAATGCGATTTGCATCAATTTTTTTATTATTTTCATTAGACCTATCCTCCATAGCTGATTGTAGCAAATACAAAATCGCATGTCAATATATAGAACACCCCTCAAAAAAAGCAGTTACATAACTGCAACTGCTTTCTATTCTTGCATGGTGTAACCGACACCACGCACGGTTTTAATGTAGCTTTTTTGATCTTTTACATCAAGCTTGCTACGTAGATAACGGATATAGACATCCACGATATTGGTTTCGGTCGCACTTTCATACTTCCAGACACTTTCCAACAACTGTTCACGAGTCAGAACTTTCTTGCTTCCCATAAGAGTAGCCAAGAGGTCATACTCACGACGAGTCAGAGCAATCATCTCCTCGCCACGATAAACGGTATGATGTTCTACATCCATACGCAGATTGCGATAAGACGTTGGAACCTTCATCTGACTACAATGTTGGTCGATAAAGTCCCGACCTCGGAAAATCGCTGAAATACGAGCCACCAAATTATCAATAATAACTGGCTTATAGATGTAAGAAACGGCAAAGCGTTGGATTGTCTCAATCTGATCTTGCAATTCTTCACGATGGTCCAAGACCATAATCACTGAGGCTGGCTTAGTCCGACTCAGCTTGTCTGCAAAATCCTGGGCTGTCATATCCCCCAGACGAGCATTCAATAAAATCAAGTCATAGTCTGTCTGAAGAGCCATGGAGAGGGCTTTTTGCCCCTCCTCAACCTGATCAACTCGGTATTGCTCTTTTTGGAGTTCCAAACTTAAAAAATGAGCTAGATTTCTTTCTTTCTCAAGTAATAAAATCCGTTTCCCCATGGCAGACCTACTTATTTTTCGTCATACCAAGAGTAGTGGAATGTTCCTTCTTTGTCTTTACGTTGGTAAGTGTGGGCACCAAAGTAATCACGTTGCGCTTGGATCAAGTTAGCTGGAAGGTCAGCTGAACGGTAGCTATCAAAGTAAGTAATAGCTGCTGAGAAAGTTGGCACTGGCACACCAGCTTGAACCGCAAGAGCTACGATATCACGCACTGCTTGTTGGTACTTAGCAGTAACATCCAAGAAGTACTCATCCAAAAGAAGGTTGGCAAGATCTGCATCACGGTTGTAAGCATCTGTAATCTTTTGCAAGAAACGAGAACGGATGATACAGCCATCACGCCAGATAGATGCGATGTCTGCAAATGGCAAGTTCCAGTTATTTTCTTTAGAAGCTACACGCAATTGAGCAAAACCTTGTGCGTATGAAATGATTTTTGAGAAGTAAAGGGCTTGACGGATTTTTTCAATCAACTCAGCCTTGTCTCCTTCAAAGTTGAAGGCAGCTGGTTTTGGAAGAACTTTGCTTGCATGCACACGTTCTTCTTTGTAAGTTGAAATGTAACGTGCAAATACTGATTCAGTGATGAGTGACAATGGCACACCAAGGTCAAGTGATGATTGGCTAGTCCATTTACCAGTTCCCTTGTTACCTGCAGCATCAAGGATGTAGTCTACGATTGGTCCATCTTGACCTTCATCGTCTTTACGGCTCAAGATATCAGCTGTGATTTCGATTAAGTAGCTGTCCAATTCACCCTTGTTCCACTCAGTAAAGATTTCAGCCATATCTTCTGCAGAAAGGCCTAGCAAGTGTTGCATCAAGTCATAGCTTTCTGCGATCAATTGCATATCACCATACTCGATACCGTTGTGAACCATTTTCACATAGTGACCAGCTCCATCAGGACCGATGTAAGTCACACATGGTTTGCCATCTTCTGGTGCTTTAGCTGAGATTTCTTCAAGAACATCCGCAACCAATTCGTAGGCCTCTTTTTGTCCACCAGGCATGATAGACGGACCTTCAAGGGCACCTTTTTCACCACCAGAAACTCCAGTACCGATAAAGTTGATACCTGAGTTTGCCAATTCTTCATTACGACGGATTGTATCTTTGTAGAAAGTGTTTCCTCCGTCGATCAAGATATCACCCTTGTCAAGGTGTGGAAGAAGGGCTTGAATTGTAGCATCTGTACCAGGTCCAGCTTGAACCATGAGCATGATACGACGAGGTTTTTCGATTGAGTTTACAAAACTTTCAACATCATAGCTTGGTACAAAGTTCTTTTCAGGATGGCAAGCAATTACATCTTCAGTTTTTTCTTTACTACGGTTGTAAATAGCAACTGTGTAACCACGAGATTCAATATTAAGGGCAAGGTTACGACCCATTACGGCCATACCAACAACACCAAAGTTAGCTTTTGTCATTTGACACTCCTCTTGTTTAATTTGTTTTATTTTATCATTTTTACTTTTGAAAAGAAAGAATTTTGTAACGACTGCTTAGTAGTCCAAGTCATCCGCATGTCCAGAACCATTTCCAACAAAGTATCCTGTCTTACAGTTAAGGGTAAAGAGATAGGTTCCATCTGGCTTGTAGAGGTTGTAATAACCATTGCCATTAACGATATTGACACGTTCAAGGATGTATTGGTTACCAGTGATATAACCACGTGAACGTGAAGTCGCTAGAATTTGTTCTAAGACACCATCCGCGAAATCCCAGGCAGAATTATTGCTATCATCAATAGCAGACTGGTTATAAGAAACACGACTCGCACTTCTTTGAACAGCAACCCCTGCACTTGATACACCCATATTGACTTCACTGCGAGTACTGCTAGTTTCAGTTGATGCAGTATTTGAGCTACTTGGACTTGTTTCACTAGCAGTATTTTCACTTGCTTGACTAGAGCTTGAGCTGCTAGTTTCACTTGAACTTGAGCTTGAAGCACTTGTTTGCTGGCTCTTACCAAGGCTGATAGCCTTATCTAGCAATTTATCAAGCTCCGTATTTCCAGTTTTAATATCTGTAAATTTAGCATCCGATTTGGCTTTGGCATTTGTATCTACAACACCATCAACAATAGCTGGCTTTTCAAATTGAGCATTGACCTCTTGAATGGCCTTGATTTGCGTTTCGAGGCTATCATATTTAGATTTTGCAAGCGTATATTCACGACTACCTTCTAATTTATCAAGTAAGGTCTTCAGTTGGCTCAGTTTATCAAACTGGCTATTCTTCAAAGCTGTTTTGTTGCTATCTGTATAGAAAGCATCATATAAATTATTGAATTCTTCTGCATCTGACTGCGTGTTTGTAGATGATTGAGAAGTCTGGATTTCCTTGGTCGAACGAGCTACTTGACGATAAACATAATAACCAGTTCCAAGGATAAGAACCACTAATGCGGCTAGAATACCGTAAAGCACCCATTTCTTCTTACTTTTCCCATCTTCACTATCCGTCACTCGAGAACGTGTGAGAGCCTCTTCCGCTCCAACCAATGGTACCTCTTCAGTCTCAAATTCTTCGACAAGAGGAGTTTCTGAAACTCTTGTTAATTCTAAATCATCAAACTGACGCAATTCATCTTCTGGAGCTGGAGAAGTTACTCCTGTTTCCTCACGAAGCTCTTGAAGCAAATTATCCAGAGTCTGAGTCTCCTCTACCTCTTCTTTTTCAACTAAATCATCCTTGCTAAACTGGCGTGTTTCAAACTTATCTGCCTCAATTTCATCTTTATGTTGTTTCACATACTTGTCCAAGATAGAATCTCCAGGCAACACACCTGCTTCCACCTCTTCATTTTTTCGCATAGCTTCTCCAACCGTTAGCTCTTTGGCATCATCAAAATCAAATTGCGCTTCTGGATGTTCTGTTTTATGACGATTCCGTCTGTTCTTACTCATGAGTTTTCCTTCCTACTTTGCTTCCTGACGTTTAACACGCTGACCAAAATATTGATACAAATCAACTTTTAAAGTTCCGTTGTACAACTTCCGTTTCTTATCCGCCTGACTACCGTACTTGGTCTCAAAAGCTTCATCACTAGTTAGGATAAATTTACTCCACGTTTTCATCGGGGCAAATACTTGACCCATCTCAGCATAAAGCTTGGTAACCCCTGCATCATCTGACAAACGTTCACCATAAGGCGGGTTGGAGATAATCACTCCATTGATTTTATCGGAACGTAAATCCTGCACGCGCATCTGCTTAAAGGTAATATCGCCTGCAACCCCTGCTGCCTGAGCATTAGCCTTAGCAATTTCGACCATACGTGCATCGATATCACAACCCATGATATCTAGTTCCAGTTCACGATCTACTTTTTTGGCTGCTTCTGTACGCACTTCTTGGATCAAACGATCGCTAATCCAGTTCCACTCCTCAAAGGCAAAGGAGCGACGAAGACCAGGCGCCATCTTTCTAGCAATCATAACTGCCTCGATACAGAAAGTTCCCGAACCACAGGTAGGATCAATCAAAGGCTTGTCTGGATACCAGTTAGAAAGTTGCAAAATGGCTGCTGCCATGTTTTCCTTGATAGGAGCGCCACCTTTTTCTGTACGATAGCCACGTTTAAAGAGACTGGATCCTGTCGTATCAATCATGACAGTTGCTACGTCTTTCAGAATAGAAACTTCAATCTTAAACTCAGGACCAGTCTCCATCAAGGGAATACCTTCTGGACGAGCATAATGTTTCTGCAATTTCTTAACAACAGCCTTCTTTGAAATAGCCTGTACACTTGGCTCATTGTGCAGTTTAGATTTAACACATTTAGCTTTGGCAATCGGAAAGCGAGCACCAAGCGGTAAATAATTTTCCCAATCTAGGGCGAAAACTCCCTGAAACAGCTCCTCAAAAGTCTTAGCTGGGAAAGTTCCTACGATAATCTTAATACGGTCTGCTGCACGAAGCCAGAGGTTGGTTTCGATGATGGCTCTCGCGTCTCCTTGAAAACGAACACGGCCATTTTCAACCTGACAATCGTAGCCCAACTCCCGCATTTCTCGCCCAACAACGGCTTCAAGACCCGCCGCAGCGG
>NZ_JVLX01000047.1:0-514 GCF_001070815.1 Streptococcus pseudopneumoniae
TTTAACCTTATCTTCGATCGCTTTCTTCTCTTCTGGAGTGAGAGCATCTGGATTTGCTACTACTGTCTTATCCGCTGGTTTAACGATGTCATCGCCTGCGTTTGGTTTAGCTGCATCTGCTTCTGACTTAGTCAAGTCTGTCGCTGGAATGACCGCTGTCTTACCTGCTGGAGTTGTAACTGTCGCGTTTCCTTTATCGTCTACTACTACAGTCGCTCCTGGATTTACTGCTTTAACCTTATCTTCGATCGCTTTCTTCTCTTCTGGAGTGAGAGCATCTGGATTAGCAACTACAGTTTTGTCCGCTGGTTTAACGATGTCGTTACCTGCATTTGGTTTAGTTGCAGCTTCTGGATCTTTCGTCAAGTCTGACGCTGGAATTACTGCTGTCTTACCTTCTGGAGTCGTAACTGTCGCATTTCCTTTGTCATCTACAACTACTGTTGCATCTGGGTTAACAGCTTTAACCTTATCTTCGATCGCTTTCTTCTCAGCGTCTGTAAGTTTGTCTGGG
>NZ_JVLX01000048.1:0-37399 GCF_001070815.1 Streptococcus pseudopneumoniae
ACCTGTTAAGGAAATTGAAACTCCAGTAACGAAAACTCCGTTAACGCCAGAGGATTACACAAGAGGCATCAAGATTCCAGAAGGTGGCAAGGTAACGAATGTTGAGAACATTCCAGACTTAACAACCCCAGGTAAGAAAAATCCAGTTAAAGTCACTGTGGAATTACCAAATGGAAAAACAATAACTGTAGATGTTCCAGTTAATGTAACTCCAGTTAAGGAAATTGAAACTCCAGTAACGAATACTCCATTAACGCCAGAGGACTACACAAAAGGAATTAAAATTCCAGAAGGTGGCAAGGTCACAAATGTTGAGAACATTCCAGACTTAACAACACCAGGTAAGAAAGACCCAGTTAAAGTCACTGTAGAATTACCAAATGGAAAAACAATTACAGTCGAAGTTCCAGTAACAGTAACACCAGCTACTGGAATTGAAACACCTGTAACAGATACTCCATTAACAAAAGAAGATATTGGAAAACACGTGAAGGTTCCAGAAGGTGGTAAAATTGTTGAAGTAGGTAAAATTCCAGAAGTAAATACTCCTGGAGATAAAGGTACAGTCAAAGTTAAAATTGAGCTTCCTAATGGAAAACAAATAGAAGTAGAGGTTCCTGTCAAGGTAACACCTATCAAAGATATTGTTAAGAAACTTGGTGATCCAATTACGAATGATGATGTTGAAAAACATATTCAGATTCCAGAAGGTGGCAAGATTATCAGTATTGGAGATAAACCGTCTACAGATATTCCAGGAGAAAGACCAAGTGTTCCAGTGGTGATTGAACTACCAGGTGGTAAACGTGTAACTGTCAAAGTTCCTGTAATTGTAACTCCGAAAACAACTCCGATTGTTGTTGAAGTTGGAACACCGATTACTGAAGATGATGTGAAGAAACATGTAGACCTTCCTGAAGGATGGAAGATTACGAAAGTGGGCGAAATTCCAAAAACAAGTACACCTGGTGACAAACCATCTGTAACAGTAGAATTAGAGTTGCCAGACGGACGTAAAGTGACAGTGGATGTTCCTGTGAAAGTTACTCCTAAATCTAATCATGGTGATAGTCAAGGTAATAATGGTAGTTCAACTACTCATATCGTAACACGTTACCAAGATGGTGATGGTAAAGAAATTTCCCCAGAAGAAAATGGAAGTCATGGACCTAAGACTTTAGAAGGTTATGAATACACTGGCACTAAGACAGATAAAAATGGCAATGTGATTCATACCTATAAGAAAGTAGTTACCCCTACTCGTTCTGAGCAACCTGTTTCGCCAGTTCGTCCTTCAACTCCAGATAAACCAGTAGTTAATCCAACTCAGGTAAGTCAAACAGAATCAAATCAAGCAGTTAGTGCAACAACTGTAGAAAATGATAAGAAGGAATTACCAAATACTGGTACAGAGGATAAGGCTGGTCTAGCTAGTCTTGGACTTCTTGGAATGTTGAGTGCATTCGGACTTGTAGCTCGTAAGAAAAAAGAAGACTAAGAAAGAAACTTCCTTTCTAAAGTTCGATAAAAAAATAGACTGAGGTGAAAACTTCAGTCTATTTCTTTTGGCTATGAAAAAAACCTCTGGCAAGAGCCAGAGGATAAGAATTTATTTCATTGTTGGGAAGAGCAATACATCACGGATAGTAGTTGTATCAGTGAGGAGCATGCAAAGACGGTCGATACCGATTCCCAAACCACCTGTTGGAGGCATACCATATTCAAGAGCCTCAATGTAGTCGTAGTCGATGCCTGTCGCTTCATCGTCACCAAGTTCTTTGGCTTTAGCTTGGGCTTCAAAACGGCTAAGCTGGTCGATTGGGTCGTTCAACTCAGTAAAGGCATTCCCGTACTCCTTGGTCATGATGAAGAGCTCGAAACGGTCAGTAAAGCGTTCGTCTTCAGGATTCTTCTTAGCCAGTGGAGATACAGCTACTGGATGTCCATAAACAAAGGTTGGTTGGATCAAAGTTTCTTCAACAAACTCTTCAAAGAAGGCATTGATAATGTGACCAACTTCAGTATAGTGTTTCTCAACTGGAACTTTCTTCTCAGCAGCGATAGCTTTAGCCTCTTCCAAAGTCATGTCTTTCCAGAAATCGACACCAGTAATTTCCTTGATAGCATCAACCATATGAACACGTTTGAATGGCTCGTTGATTTTGATTTCAGTACCTTGATAGTTAACTGGGCCATCGCCTTTGACTGATTTAGCAGAGTGTTGGATAATACCTTCAGTCAAGTCCATGATGTCTTGGAAGTCTGCATAAGCTTGGTAAACTTCGATAGAAGTAAACTCAGGGTTATGAGTAGCATCCATTCCTTCGTTACGGAAGATACGTCCGATTTCATAGACGCGTTCCATACCACCGACGATAAGGCGTTTCAAGTGAAGCTCAGTCGCGATACGAAGCACCATGTCAATGTTTTGGGCATTATGGTGGGTGATAAATGGACGGGCAGCAGCACCACCAGCTTCATTGTGAAGAACAGGTGTTTCGACTTCAAGGAAACCTTTTTGATCAAGGTAACGACGGATTTCAGAAATGATTTTTGAACGAGTGACAAAGCGCTCAAAGCTTTCACGGTTAGAAATCAAGTCAAGGTAACGTTTACGGTAAATTGTTTCAACGTCTGTCAAACCGTGGAATTTCTCAGGAAGTGGGCGGAGTGCTTTAGATAAGTGAGTGATGTGAGTAGCTTTGATAGAGAGTTCTCCCATATCTGTACGCATCACTTCACCTTCGACACCAAGGAAGTCACCAAGGTCTGCTTTTTTGAAGATATCGTAGTTTTCTTCACCGACAGCATCCTTACGAACGTAAATCTGGATTTGACCTTCGCGGTCTTGAAGGTGGGCAAAACCTACTTTACCTTTACCCCGTTTGGTTACCAAGCGTCCTGCGATAGTAGCTGTTTCATTTTTATCATGTAATTGTTCTTTATCGAGGTCGGCATATTTATCTTTTAATTCTTGTGAATTTGCAGTGCGTTCAAAGCGTTTTCCGAAAGGATCGATTCCTTGTTCACGGAGCGCAGCCATTTTTTCACGGCGAACGATCTGCTGGTCATTTAGTTCTTCCATATGTTCTGTTGACATGGGATCCTCCTAGTTTTACTCAAAATTGAATACGATGAGTCATTTTTTGCGATACTCCCATTTTATCATAAATAAGCAAGAAATTCACGGATAATCTTTCAAAACTAAAAAGAACTTGACGCTAAAATCAAGTTCTGTTATTGATAGGAAGTATCATTCCAAGTATCGAGAGTAAATGTTTCAAAATCATGGGTTTCTAGAATGGTCAGGCTGGCATTTGCTAGACCACCATCTTTACGAAGAAGAGGTTCTTTATAACCTAAAAGAGTACGAAGACTGGCAGTAAGATTAGCGCCGTGACCGACAATTAGAATACGCTCAGCTGGACTATCTTTTAATGATTTGATAAATTGGATTGTCCGTTGCGTGGTGCTATAGAGGGATTCGGCTCCAAACATTTGAGTGTCAAATTGAGCAAGATTAGATCGAAAAGCTTTGATTTGTTGCGGGTAAATAGCTTCCAAGGTTGCGATTTTCAAACCTTCTAACTTCCCCAGCTGCCATTCACGGAGATTAGAAACACTTTCTAAAGGACAGGGGGTCTGGAGTTGACTTTGGATAATCTCAGCAGATTTGACCGCTCGAGGTAAATCGCTTGAATAAATCTGATCAAAAGGAATTTCCTTGAGATATTGGCCAAGTTGTTTTAGGGTTTCAATGGATTCAGGAAGAAGGGGAGAATCTCCACTAGCACCTTGAAAGCGTCCTTCTTGGTTCCAGACTGTACGCCCGTGGCGGACAAAGTAGAGTTTCATTACTTGCTGTCCTCCAAAATATCTGCAAAGTCGGCCTTTACAAAGCTGGCCAATTCTTGCGGTGCGACGATAATGCTGTGACCAACTTCTCCAGCAGAGACAATCATTTGATCCAAGTCTAGAGCGATTTTATCGATAAAAATGGGATAATTGTGTTTCTGACGAATACCGACAGGATTATTGGCTCCATGAATGTAACCAGTTGTTTTTTCCAAGTCCTTTTGTGGAATCATGCTCACTTTTTTATTGCCAGAAATTTTGGCTAGTTTCTTTTCAGACAAGTGTTGGGTGATAGGGACAATTCCGATAATCGGTCCTGTTTTATCTCCCAAAAGCGCCAAGGTTTTGAAAATCTGATCTCGTTCATAACCTTGAGGAAGTTCTCCTTCTAGGGCATTGATTTGAATCCCCTGATGTGGGATACCTGCTTTAGACAGAATTTGTTCTACCAATGTTTTTTTGATTTTAACTTTTTTTGCCATTATTTATACTTATCCTCCAATTGGCTCATCCAAATACCAAGCCAGATTCCAAGTGCAAAGAAGAAGGCGATGATGACATACCCAACAAGAGAAATACCAGTGTATTGGATACTTTCAGCGTTTCCTGCATTTGGAATCAAGATCAAAAGAGTACTTGATAAGACGATTCCGATGATGAAATGATAGACGCGTGAGTGGTAGTTGTTTAAGGCATAATCCATCAATTTTGAAAAAATAACGAGAGTTGCGCCTGCTCCGATTCCAATCGGAAAGAAGGTTCCCAAGAGGTCAAATGTTTTAAAACCAGTCAACATAGGAGCATAGAGACCCAAAATCAAAAGTAGATTTGATGGACTGAGGCCAGGAACTAATACGCCAAGAGCTAGCAGTGCACCAGCTAGGACGAAATTAAGAAAGCTGGCACTTAAGGTTCCAACGACAAAATTTAAGGCATAGAGTCCTAATCCAGAAATGATAAAGGTTATCCAGAACCAAGCCAAATCAATCTTGTCTCGGTCAGATTCTCGAGTTGATTCTTTGAGAAGGCTAGGAACTGTACCAATGATGGCACCCGCAAAGCTCCATAAGACAAAGACCTGATAATTTTCAAGCAGGTATTCAATCGGGTAGGAAAATAAGCCGATTCCCAGAAGCATACCGATGGCAACTGGAATAAAGTACAAAACATTTTCTTTAAAGTCTTTAAAGGGATGAGCCAGAAAACCAATCATTCGTTCATAAATTCCTAAGATTGCTGCTAGAACCCCTCCGGAAATTCCCGGTAAGATAAATCCAAGAGCAATGACAATCCCTTTAATAACACGTGCTAACCATGAGAGCATATTTTTCCTCCAACTATTTCTATTTCAAAAAATCCTTACTATATTGTATCACAATCAAACACAAAAATAAAAAGCAAATGATAAACAAATGCTTTTAAGGTTTTAAAAAGAGTTTTCTAAAGGTTTCTTCTTTGTTCTTTAAGGCAGAGATAACGTTGATATCCAAATCGTGGTCAAAGCCAGCAATTTTTCCTTTAGACGTGTACTGGTGAATGTCGTAATCTAAATCAGTTTTAGGAGTAGCTTCGTAAAATCCTGAGTCAGAACCATAGGAAGGAATCCAAACAGACGTAAACTTATCTGTATCAATACTGTGCTCTTCCATGAAGTAGACCCCAACGTAGATTCCGATATTTTTAGCACCCAGTGATTCAAGCTTTGCTCGGAAGGCTTCAACACCGTCGTTCATATTAGACATGGTTTTTTCTTCCACGTCTAGCCAATAGTAACTTGGACTGTATGGAGAAGAGGCGTTATAGAATACCTCAGCAGCTTTTTCCATCTCCTGGACATTTTTTCCGGCTACATAGGCATAGACAGCAACTGGGACATTTCGTTTTTGAAACTCAGTGATATGGGTTTTAAAGGCCTTATCAACACCATTAACATAGGAAGCATCGTTCTCTTTGGACGTTTGAGCACCACTATGGACGCGAACAATAGCTCCAGAAATGTTTTGGGACAGAGTATCGTAATTGATTTCCTCAGGACGCTGCCAACCAGAAACATCAATTACCGGTTTATCTATATTGTGTAGCGCTTGCGTTTCTACTTGCGCGATATTTGACTTTGTTTTTACAGGATGGTCCTCAAAACGAGGGCGATTCAGGATTAAAATGAAAATCATAATCCCAAAAAAACCAAACATAATAAGCGGATTTATTTTCTTTCTCATACCTCATAATTTTACCTTAAAAATGAGAAAAAATCAAAAAAAATACTTAAAAAATGGGTTAAGAAAGGACTTTAGAGCATTTTTTCATTCAAGAGCGCGGAATGATTTGAAATATGGTATAATAAAAGGGAATTTCTAGAGAAAAGAGAAGATTATGTCAAATTATGCCATTATTTTAGCAGCGGGTAAAGGGACTCGCATGAAATCTGATTTGCCAAAAGTGTTGCACAAGGTTGCGGGTATTTCTATGCTGGAACATGTTTTCCGTAGTGTGGGAGCTATCCAACCTGAAAAGACAGTAACAGTTGTAGGACACAAGGCGGAATTGGTTGAG
Organism: Streptococcus pseudopneumoniae; assembly: GCF_001070815.1. Classification (GTDB taxonomy): domain Bacteria; phylum Bacillota; class Bacilli; order Lactobacillales; family Streptococcaceae; genus Streptococcus; species Streptococcus pseudopneumoniae_P. The sequence continues at coordinate 6,409 of NZ_JVLX01000048.1, forward strand.
CAGGTCTTGGCTGGACAGACAGAATTTGTGACTCAATCTGAACAGTTGGGTACTGGCCATGCAGTTATGATGACGGAGCCTATCTTAGAAGGTTTGTCAGGTCACACCTTGGTCATTGCAGGGGATACTCCTTTAATCACAGGTGAAAGCTTGAAAAACTTGATTGATTTTCACATCAATCATAAAAATGTGGCCACTATCTTGACTGCTGAAACGGATAATCCTTTTGGCTATGGACGAATTGTTCGTAATGACAATGCGGAGGTCCTTCGTATTGTTGAGCAGAAGGATGCTACAGATTTTGAAAAGCAAATCAAGGAAATCAACACTGGAACTTACGTTTTTGACAACGAGCGTTTGCTTGAGGCTTTGAAAAATATCAATACCAATAACGCTCAAGGCGAATATTATATTACAGATGTCATTGGCATTTTCCGTGAAGCTGGTGAAAAAGTCGGTGCTTATACATTAAAAGATTTTGATGAAAGTCTCGGGGTAAATGACCGTGTGGCTCTTGCGACTGCTGAGTCGGTTATGCGTCGTCGCATCAATCACCAACACATGGTCAATGGTGTTAGCTTTGTCAATCCAGAAGCAACTTATATCGATATTGATGTTGAGATTGCTCCTGAGGTTCAAATCGAAGCCAATGTTACCTTGAAAGGGCAAACGAAAATTGGTGCTGAGACTATTTTGACAAACGGTACTTATGTAGTGGATAGCACTATCGGAGCAGGAGCTGTTATTACTAACTCTATGATTGAAGAAAGTAGTGTTGCTGACGGAGTGACAGTCGGACCTTATGCCCACATTCGTCCAGGTTCAAGTCTGGGTGCCCAAGTTCATATTGGTAACTTTGTTGAGGTGAAAGGTTCTTCTATCGGCGAGAATACTAAGGCTGGTCATTTGACTTATATCGGAAACTGTGAAGTGGGTAGCAAGGTTAATTTTGGTGCAGGAACTATTACAGTCAACTATGACGGAAAAAACAAATACAAAACAGTCATTGGTAACAATGTCTTTGTTGGTTCAAATTCAACCATTATTGCGCCAGTAGAACTTGGTGACAATTCCCTCGTTGGTGCTGGTTCAACGATTACTAAAGATGTTCCAGCAGATGCGATTGCGATTGGTCGTGGTCGTCAGGTCAATAAAGACGAATATGCAACTCGCCTTCCTCACCATCCTAATAATCAGTAGGAGTCTGTCATGGAATTTGAAGAAAAAACGCTTAGCCGAAAAGAAATCTATCAAGGGCCAATTTTTAAACTGGTCCAAGATCAGGTTGAATTACCAGAAGGTAAAGGAGTTGCCCAACGGGATTTGATTTTCCACAATGGGGTTGTCTGTGTTTTAGCAGTAACGGATGAGCAAAAACTCATCTTAGTCAAGCAGTACCGCAAAGCTATCGAGGCTGTCTCTTACGAAATTCCAGCCGGAAAGTTGGAAGTAGGAGAAAACACAGACCCTGTCGCAGCAGCACTTCGTGAATTAGAGGAAGAAACAGCCTACACAGGGAAATTAGAACTTTTGTACGATTTTTACTCAGCCATTGGCTTTTGTAATGAAAAATTAAAACTATACCGAGCAAGCGATTTGACGAAAGTGGAAAATCCGCGTCCGCAGGATGAAGATGAGACCTTGGAAGTCCTTGAAGTTAGCTTAGAGGAAGCCAAGGAATTGATCCAATCAGGTCATATCTGTGATGCCAAGACGATTATGGCTGTTCAGTATTGGGAATTGCAAAAAAAATAGAGGAGGTCAGTATGGGTAAACCTTTATTAACGGATGAAATGATTGAAAGAGCTAATAGAGGCGAAAAAATTTCAGGTCCTCCTTTGCTAGATGATGAGGAGACAAAAATTTTACCAACCTCTTCTTCCCGTTTTGGTTATGCCAATCCTAAGGATCATGGTTTTAGCCAGGAAACCTTGAAGATTCAGGTCGAACCGTCTATTCATAAAAGCCGTCGCATTGAAAATACTAAGAGAAATGTCTTCAATTCTAAACTGAATAAAATCTTATTTGCAGTCATCTTTCTCTTAATTTTGCTTGTCTTAGCAATGAAACTTTTGTAATAGAAAAGGAATTGAAATGAAAATAGGAATTATTGCGGCTATGCCAGAAGAACTGGCTTATCTGGTCCAGCATTTAGACAATGCCCAGGAGCAAGTTGTTTTAGGCAATACCTATCACACAGGAACCATTGCTTCTCATAAAGTCGTTCTTGTAGAAAGTGGAATTGGTAAGGTCATGTCTGCTATGAGTGTGGCGATTTTGGCTGATCATTTTCAAGTGGATGCTTTGATTAACACAGGATCAGCTGGGGCAGTGGCAGAAGGTATTGCTGTTGGGGATGTTGTGATTGCTGACAAATTAGCCTATCATGATGTGGATGTTACAGCTTTTGGCTATGCTTATGGACAAATGGCACAACAACCGCTTTATTTTGAATCAGATAAAACTTTTATTGCTCAAATCCAAGAGAGTTTATCTCGATTGGACCAAAAATGGCATCTTGGATTGATTGCTACAGGAGATAGTTTTGTTGCAGGAAATGACAAGATAGAAGTGATTAAGTCCCATTTCCCAGATGTTTTGGCTGTTGAGATGGAGGGGGCAGCTATTGCTCAGGCAGCGCATGCCCTTAATCTCCCAGTCTTAGTCATCCGAGCTATGAGTGACAATGCCAATCATGAAGCAAACATCTCTTTTGATGAGTTTATTATCGAAGCTGGACGTCGCTCTGCCCAAGTCTTATTAGCCTTTTTGAAGGCCTTAGATTAAGTGGAAATTTGACAGTTTTTCTAGCTTATGATAAGATTTAAGTAAAGAAAAGCTAGAAAACGTTTCAGAGGATATTATGAGTATTGAAATGACCGTCAGTGAGATTGCAGAGGTCTTAGGATTATCTCGCCAAGCAATCAATAACCGTGTCAAAGAATTACCAGAAGAAGACACAGATAAAAATGACAAAGGGGTAACAGTAGTTACCAGAAGTGGCTTGATTAAGCTAGAAGAAATCTATAAAAAAACGATTTTTGAAGATGAGCCTGTCAGTGAAGATGTCAAGCAACGTGAACTGATGGAGATTCTGGTTGATGAGAAGAATGCAGAAATTCTTCGTCTCTATGAACAATTAAAAGCCAAGGATCGTCAGTTATCAGAAAAAGACGAGCAGATGCGTATCAAAGACCGTCAGATTGCTGAGAAAGACAAACAACTCGATCAGCAGCAACAATTGACCCTTCAAGCAATGAAGGATCAAGAAAATCTTAAGCTAGAGCTGGACCAAGCAAAAGAAGAAGTCCAATCCACTAAGAAAGGCTTTTTTGCTCGTTTATTTGGAGGATAATCAAGGAGCTGTTTAGGTTAAATGCTAACCTGATGGCTTCTTTTATTTCTAAATAGTATAGTTGCTCAAGTAATACTTAATGAAAATCAAAGAGCAAACTAGGAAACTAGCCGCAGGCTGCTCAAAGCACTGCTTTGAGGTTGTAGATAAGACTGACGAAGTCAGTTACATATATCTACGGCAAGGCGAAGCTGACGCGGTTTGAATTTGATTTTCGAAGAGTATAAAATAACAGTAGAGGAGAGGTATATAATGGAAAAATTAGAAGATTACATTGCTTTTGACTTAGAATTTAATCAGCACGAAGGGCAAACACACTTGATTCAAGTATCGGCAGTGCGTTTTAGAGATGGTCAGGAAATTGACGCCTATGATTCCTATGTCCATACTAGTGTGCCTCTAAAGAGTTTTATCAATGGTTTGACTGGGATTACAGCTGAGACCTTAAAAGATGCTCCCCCAGTGGAGGAAGTTATAAAAGATTTCCAAGAGTTTGTGGGTTCTTTCCCCATGGTTGGATACAATGCTGCTAAAAGTGATTTGCCTATTCTAGCAGAGCATGGTTTAGATTATAGCCAGCAGTATAAGGTGGATTTGTATGATGAAGCTTTTGAACGTCGGAGTTCGGATTTACATGGTATTGCCAATCTCAAATTGCAAACTGTTGCCTCATTTCTCGGATTTCAAGGACAGTCCCATAATAGTTTAGAGGATGCTCGGATGACGGCGCGTGTTTACGAGTCCTTCTTAGAGTCAGATCAAGCTAGAGAATTGTTAGAGAAAGAAAGTAGCCTATCAAACAATCCTTTTGGAGGCTTGGACTTGTCTCAATTATTTGACTAGGAGTGCCTATGAAACCTGAAAAACCTAAAAATCTAGGTTTTAGGAAAATCTACTTTAATCTAGATAAAATTCTCTTTCTCTTTTTCTTGATATTCATGATGATTGAGTTTGTCTGGTTACCACTTAATTCTTGGATTGCTGGACTTTTACTCCGTCAGACAGGTTATCTCTTTCTTTCATACAACAATATTTTTGCCATTATAAAAGGGTTTCCATTTGTTAGTCTTGCTTTATTTGTTCTGGTAATTGTTAATTTACTGATCGCCTATTACCAGATAGGACTTCTCTTTATCGGAGCTCGACACCTCCTCTATCACGAAAGGAGGACCTTGCTGGAGTACAGTCGCAAGGTCTTTCGCCAAAGTTTCTTGTTTATGAGGCAAGTGACGATTTCCAAAATGGCCTTTATCTTCTTTTATGTCATGATGCTCTTTCCATTGATTCGAAAGATTTTAAAGATTTATTACCTAAATAAAATTGTCATTCCGGAATTCATAGTAGCCTATATAGAAGATAAGTACTGGTTGGTCGGTTTGGTAATCACTGTTCTAGCCTTGTTGCTGTTTTACATTTCAATACGTTTGATGTTTGCCCTACCCCAGCTTTTATTTGAGAAAAAAACAGTCAAAGAAGCAGTAAGATACAGTCTAGAGAAGACGAAAAGGCAATCTTGGTTTTATATTTGGAACTTGCTCTGGATTATCGTCAAAACGTATCTATTTTTCATTCTTCTCCTCATTCCAATCTTAGCAAGTCAGGTACTGATGGATGGTCTGACCCATAAGGAATCTCTTGTATTAGGAATCATTAATTTTGTCTTGATTAAGAATTTCCACTATATGGCCTTGACTTACTTTCTCATTAAGTTTGTTTCCTTTTTGACAGGGGAGGAACTAGAAATCACACCAAGGAGAAAGAAAGACCACTGGATGAGATGGGGAGTGATGGGCTGTGCTTGTATCTTTTTCGCTCTTGAGGGTTATGTTTATTTAGAAGCTCCAGTTTCACATAAACCTTTAATTATCTCTCATCGCGGTGTTTCAGATAAAAATGGTGTTCAAAATACCGTCCAATCTTTAGAAAAGACGGCTCAGTTATCTCCAGATTTCGTTGAGACAGATGTTCAGGAAACAAAAGATGGCCAATTTGTCATGATGCATGATGCCAATATCAAGAATCTGACAGGAGTTAATGCCAATCCTCAGGATCTAACTTTGGATGAATTAACCAAACTTGATATTTCTGAAAATGGCTATCATACCAAGGTATCTAGTTTTGATGCTTATCTAAACAAAGCTAATGAATTGCATCAGAAACTTCTCATTGAAATTAAAACCAGTCGAAAAGACAGCCCAGATATGATGAAACGCTTTATGGAAAAATATGGAACAGTTCTTAAGCAGAATGGTCACCAAATGCAATCCTTGGACTATCATGTGATTGACCAGGTTTTAGCCTACGATTCTCAAATTCCAGTCTATTTCATCCTACCTTATAATAGTATTTTTCCAAGAACCAAGGCGACAGGTTACACCATGGAGTATTCAACTTTAGATGAAAATTTTGTCAACAAGCTATGGAATACCGATCAGAAATTGTACGTGTGGACCATCAATAGTTCAGAGTCCTTTGATAAATCTGTTCATTTGGGAGCTGATGGCATGATAACAGATGACTTGGAAATGATTCAAGAGCAAGTTACCATTGCCCAAGAAGACCCAGAGTATACTGAATTGCTTTTCAAACAGGCTATGGAATTCTTTAATTTTTAGTAAGCAAAAAGAGGAACAGTTGTTCCTCCCATGATAGGCAAGTATTCTCATGAATGCTTGTTTTTCTTATGCTTAGAATGGCAATTTTCCAGCGAAAGCACCCAATTTTTTCTTAGTCGTTTCATCGATTTGTTCCAGAGCTGAGTTGATGGCTTGAACAGTCATATCAGAAAGGGTTTCAAGGTCTTCTGGGTCAACGACAGCTTGATTGAAGTCAATGCTGACAACTTTTTTATCTCCAGTTAAGGTCGCTTGAACAAGGTCTTGAGCAGATTTGCCAACAAATTGCATAGCAGCAAGTTCTGCTTGACTTTGTTCCATCTGTTTTTGAAGTTTTTGTGCTTGGCGCATCATGTTTTGCATGTTCATCATGGTGATTTACAGTTTCCTTTTTCAATTATTTTCTTTTTTATTTTATCAATTTTGGGGTTAAAAGTCTATTGTTAGTATAAATCCCCTAACATTAAATTACCGAAGAGATTTTCGAAGAGTACGGGTTTGGAACATGAAAACAGCAGTTGATTTGAAGAAACAAAAAAAGAACAGCCAAAACTGTTCTTTTTTATGATTATTTGAGACCGTATTTTTTGTTGAAACGATCCACGCGTCCATCTGCTTGAGTGAACTTTTGACGTCCAGTGTAGAATGGGTGTGAGTCTGATGAAATTTCCACACGGATCAATGGGTAAGTTTCGCCTTCGAACTCAACTGTTTCGTTAGAGCGTTTTGTTGAACCGCTAAGGAATTGGTAACCAGTAGTTGTGTCCATGAAGACAACTGGGCGATATTCTGGATGGATATCTTTTTTCATTTTGCAATATTTCCTTTCTGCCATGGTCTCTTTGCGAGCCATAGATTGTTACCATACTAGTCTATCAGATTCTGAAAAGTTTGGCAAGTATTTTATCAGTTTTTAAGCAAGTTTTTTAACTTTTGGTAGATGATTTCGTTTTCCTCTAGGCTATAGGAATTAGCACCACTTGCTAGAGGATGGCCTCCACCATCATGCTCCTTGGCAATTTCATTGATAGGATGGATTTTACTGCGTAAGCGAACGCGGTAGTGGCCATCAGCTTGCTCCACAAAAATTCCCCAGAGACTGACACTGTCAATGCGTCCAGGTGCACCGACAATGGCTGCAGTTTCAGCATCGGTAACATTAAATTGTTTCAAGACTTCTTGACTCAGGATAACTCGCGCTGCACCATTTTCATCCACTTCCAGATGGTCGTAGATGTATCCTTGAAGTTTAGCAATTTTGTAGCTCATAGTGTCCATTTTGCGAGTGAGAGCCGCAAAGTCAAAGTTATGCTCTCTCAAATAAGCAGCAAGACGGAGGGTGCGTGCAGTGGTAGAAGGGTAGAGGAAGCGACCTGTATCACCAACAATTCCTGCAAAGAGCAACTCAGCAGCTCGATCTGACAAAGCCAGTTGGGTTGTTTCAGCAAATAGGGTAATCATCTCACTAGCGCTACTTGAACTAGTATCTACCCAAGATAGGTCACCATATACATCATCATTTGGATGGTGGTCAATCTTAATGAGAAAATCACCTTGACTATAGCGCTTATCATCAATACGAGCAGTATTCGCCGTGTCACAGACGATAACAAGTGCCCCTTGGTAGGCACTATCTTCAACATGATCCATCTCAGCCATCCAAGTAAGGGTTGGTTCATCAAAACCAACAGCTTTGATGGTTTTTTCTGGGAAATGATGTTTGAGAAGAGCTTTCAATCCCACTTGACTTCCCAAGGCATCAGGGTCTGGTTTCATATGACGGTGAATGATAATCGTGTCGTATTCTTTGATTTTTTCTAAAATGTGATGGCAAATTTCCATAAATAACCTCAATTCTTTCTCATTTCATTGTAGCACAAGAATTTTTATTTTTAAAATGAAAAAGATGTGATATAATGGAGAAAGATAAATTGAGGAGGACGATATGGCATTAGCAAAAATTGTATTTGCCAGTATGACCGGTAATACCGAAGAAATTGCAGATATTGTAGCAGACAAATTACGTGACTTGGGCTTGGATGTCGATGTTGACGAATGTACAACTGTTGACGCTTCAGACTTCTTGGAAGCAGACCTCGCTATCGTTGCGACTTATACTTATGGTGATGGAGAATTGCCAGATGAGATGATGGACTTCTACGAAGACTTAGCAGACCTCAACTTGAATGGCAAAATCTACGGAGTGGTTGGTTCAGGAGATACCTTCTACGATGAATTCTGTAAGGCTGTCGATGACTTTGACCGCGTTTTTGTAGCGACAGGAGCAGAAAAAGGTTCAGAGTGTGTCAAAGTTGATCTCTCTGCTGAGGAAGAAGACATTGAACGCTTGGAACAATTCGCAGAAGAATTGGCTGCTAAAGTAGGATAAGCATAAACGTGCGCTGATGTAATCAATCAGTGCATTTTTTTATCGTGAGTTGGGATTTTACTAGCCTATTTGGTAGCTTTTTGATACAATAATTCAAATAAAGGAGGAGACTGTATGGATTTAGATATTATTCGTCAAGAAATTGATCAAATCGACAATCAAATTGTCAAACTGTTAGAAGAACGAATGCATTTGGTTGAGGGTGTAGTTGCTTATAAGAAAGCATCAGGTAAACCGATTTTAGATACCAAGAGAGAAGCAGTTATTTTTGAAAAGGTCAGAAATCGTGTAGAAGACAAGCGCTATCAGGAGACTATTGTAGCGACGTTTTCGGACATACTCAAACGTTCACGTGATTATCAGGATCAAAACATCAAATGAAAAAAGAACAATTTTATCCGCTAGGGATTTTTCTAGCTGCTATGTTAGGCGGACTTGTCCGCTACCTAGTTTCCACGTGGTTACCAGCCAGTCCTGACTTTCCTTGGGGAACCCTTCTTGTCAACTATCTGGGCATTTTCTGCTTGGTTTATCTTGTCAAGGGTTATCTGGTCTATAAGGGAACCAGTAAAGGTGTTGTTTTAGCACTGGGGACGGGCCTTTGTGGGGGGCTGACAACTTTTTCCAGTCTAATGCTTGATGCTGTAAAACTGCTTGATACAGGGCGTTATCTTAGTTTAGTCTTGTATTTGCTTTTGAGCATCGGTGGAGGTCTGCTTTTAGCTTACTATTTAGGGAGGAAGAAATGGTAATGGTCTATCTTGCAATTGCTTGTGGTCTTGGAGCGCTCGTACGGTATTTCTTTTCCCGCTATAATCAAACTTCTAAATTGCCCCTCGGAACGCTCATGGCCAATCTTTTAGGGTGTTTTTTGATTGGATTATTCTACAATCATGTGGAGTCTAAGGAAGTCTATGCTATTCTAGCAACTGGATTTTGTGGAGGTTTGACAACTTTTTCGACCTTGAATGATGAACTGCAAAGACTGCTAAGTGATAAGAAGGTATTTTATTCTTATTTATCTTTGACCTACCTAGGTGGTTTGATTGCGATTTTTTTAGGAATTCTGCTATAAATTTCTTTACTTTTTTGTGGAAATTTGGTAAACTGTATCTTGTGTGTAATGGACGCACAAAAATACAGTTTATCCGCTGAGGAAGATTCCTCAAGATTGACAAAGATAGGAGAATAAAATGAATCCATTAATCCAAAGCTTGACTGAAGGTCAACTTCGTACAGATATCCCATCATTCCGTCCTGGTGACACTGTTCGTGTACACGCGAAAGTTGTCGAAGGTAACCGTGAACGTATCCAGATTTTTGAAGGTGTTGTTATCGCACGTAAAGGTGCTGGAATCTCAGAAAACTACACAGTTCGTAAAATCTCTAACGGTGTAGGTGTTGAGCGTATCTTCCCAATCCACACTCCACGTGTTGAAAAAATCGAAGTTGTTCGTTACGGTAAAGTACGTCGTGCAAAATTGTACTACTTGCGTGCTCTTCAAGGTAAAGCAGCTCGTATCAAAGAAATCCGTCGTTAATTCGACTAAAAAACTCTGCTTTTTCAGCAGAGTTTTTATCTAGCTCCCTTAGTTCAATGGATATAACAACTCCCTCCTAAGGAGTAGTTGCTGGTTCGATTCCGGCAGGGGGCATTTTGGGAAGCGTAAAGAAGCATAAAGAATATTCAAAGTGTTTGTTTATGGGCAATCATCAGATAAAATTGAGACTATATCGAGTATATAAATGTTTGTATAATTAATTTATTCAACATCGTCAAGTTCTAAATTATTTGAAGGACTATAACATTCATATTTCTTTAAGTAATTGTTTATTTCTTCAGCAGTAGAACAAGGTAAATTAACTCTTAAATAGTCAATATCTTCTTTAGATAAAAAATGATTTGCATTCAAAATTGAGAAGCGAAATAATGCTTCATCAAAAGCAAAATCATAATCGTCATCAGATAATGATTCCATTAATGTTTGAATATGTTTTAGTGAGTAGTCAGGTATCGAATCGGGATAATATACTGGATAATCAGTGGCTGAAAAATTGTTTTCTAATCCTGAACTAGTAATTATCAAAGATTCTATGTAATATATTAAAGAATGTTTAATATTACCTTCTTGTTCCAAATGTCTTCCTTGAGCCTTTCGTGTGTTAGATAAACATCCAAAATCTCCTGATACAGTATTCCTATGAGCTTGTTTATTTAAGAGACTCCATTTTATATCACCAAAAGTTGCTTTAAAAGAGATATTATTTTTTTCTTTACAATAATCTTCCATAGTTATGTCCTTATCATAGTATGCTTTGATATAGTCTTTATGTTCGATAATAAGATTTTGTGCTTCTTTTGTTAGTTTAAATTCGAACGGAATATCTAATTTGTCAACGTTGATATTATTAATTATTCTTGTAATTAATTCTGCTTTTTTTCCAGAAGTAGGTAAATTATGTTTAGATAATATAGTTTTTAATTCTACTACTTTAAGATATGATAAAGTCTTATTTTTAGTGAAGTATCCTAATTTGTATAATTGATTGTGTGTAGATTCAGGGTCAATTTGAAGAGAGTATTTAAAATATCTTGGGAAATTATAATTTCTCCCTGTTTTTTGAGTCCAATCTATGAGTATGAGTTGCCCAGGAGTAAGGCCGCACTCTAATTTGTTTAGGTAAAAATTGTTACAATCAGAATTTGTGTCTCTATTATGATTATTTTGTTTTAAATTAAATAGTTTGCTAAAAAAATTCATTGGATTTTATTGCTAATCAATTCTTATTGAAAAATGATACTTTTACAGTACCCATGTACGGATAGCATGGGCAACGCCGGATTCATCGTTAGATTTAGTGATGTATTTGGCGATTTTTTTGATTTCTGGATTTCCATTTTCCATGACCACGGGGTTGCCAACGACTTCTAGCATGGCACGGTCATTTTCTTCGTCACCGATAGCCATGGTTTGATCTTTGGTCAATCCTAGTTTTTCAGCTAAGTGGGTGATGGCTGAACCTTTGTCCACATTCTTTTTAAGGAGTTCGAGGTAGAAAGGAGCAGATTTGTTGATAGAGTAGCGTTCGTAGAATTCCGCTGGTATCTTTTCAATCGCAGCATCCAGAATCTCAGGTTCATCGATGAACATACACTTGACGATTTCTTTGTCAGCCATTTCTTCAGGAGTGCGGTAGAAAATAGGCATGCTGACGAGGGTTGATTCGTGCACAGTGTATTTTCCGATATTGCGATTGGCTGTGTAGATGCCGTCCTTGGTAATAGCGTGCATGTGGACACCGAGCTTACGACTGAGAAATTCCATATCCAGATAATCTTCATAAGTCAAGGATTCGCTGATAATCTCATGACCTGTAGCAGTTTCTTGGACAAGGGCACCATTAAAGGTCACAACATAGTCACCCTCGTCTCTCAACTGCAAGTCGTCCAGAAGTTTAGCAACACCTGCGATAGGGCGGCCAGTTGCAATCACGACTTTGACACCAGCTTCTTTGGCATCTTGGATGGCAGAAAAGACTTCAGGAGTAATCTCCTTTTGGCTGTTGACTAGGGTTCCGTCAATATCGACGGCAATTAGTTTAATACTCATAAATTTCCTCTTCTAGTTTTTATTTGGGGTAAAATGATCGTTCTCAATCAAGTGTAAAAATTGTTGGGTAATGCTAGCAAAGATGCTGTTTTGGTCCAACATTTCTTTTGGAAAATAGAAACGATTATCTCCGTGGCGACTGCCAGCAAGGGATTGGACGATAGGAGACAGGCTAGAGAGTTCGGCCAGTTCTCCATTTTTTTGTAAAATCTCAATCTGTGTCCGTGGATTTTCAGATTCGGGACGATAGATATCATAAGGGAGGTCGAAGTTCTTATGAATGGCAGTGTAGTAGTCTGGATCAAAGCCGATATCTTCAACCAATTTTCTCATGCTAGCGAGTTGGTCTTGGTCTTCTTGTGAAAAGGTAATGGATTTAAAGACCTTGCGGTTGACAAAACGTTGAGACAAGTCTGCGAGAATCTTGTCAGGACTGGTCATCCAGAGCTGGAAGTAGGTATTCATCACACCATCATCTAGAGCCAGATAATCAGACAAGGTCACATTTTTTTCAAAGAAAGGCAGGAGATGTGGAGATGTGCGTGCAAAGAAGTCCTTGTCTGCAGGATAGAGTTCCTTGGCGCGCTTGAGGAGATTCTGTAGGAGAACTTCCATGGCGCGTGTTGCAGGGTGGAAATAAACCTGCATATACATTTGGTAGCGACTAAGAACATAGTCTTCTATGGCGTGCATGCCATTGCGCTGAAAGGCGATACCATTTTCGACAGGACGAATGACTCGGAGGATTCGAGTCAGGTCAAATTCCCCATAGGATGCTCCAGTAAAATAGGAGTCGCGCAAGAGATAGTCCATGCGGTCTGCATCAATCTGACTAGAAATGAGTTGCACGACCTGCTTGTTAGAATAGGTATGGTTAATGACACTGGCTACCTTTTCTGGGAAATCAGGTGCCACTTGTAGCAGGACTTGGTGAATCTCCGTTTCAGGACTTTGGATAATCTCCTGAGTAATGGCTTCATGGTCTGTATCAAAGAGATGTTCAAAAGTATGGGAGTAGGCACCATGCCCAAGGTCGTGTAAAAGAGCAGCGGTCATGGTCAAGAGGGACTCGGCAGGATTCCATTCCTCAGGATATTTTTCTTCAAAAATCTCTGTGATACGTCGTGCAATTTCATAGACTCCTAGACAGTGGGAGAAGCGGCTGTGTTCTCCACCGTGGAAGGTATAACTGGAAGTCCCCAGTTGTTTAATCCGGCGTAAACGCTGAAATTCTTTTGTATTGATCAAGTCATAGATGATTTGATTATTAACATGGATGTAGTTGTGAACTGGGTCACGGAATACTTTTTCGTTCATATGACCATTATAGCAAAATCCTGCTCTTTTTGGTAAAATAGTAGGACAAGAGACAAGAAAGAGGACTTGATGTGAAGATTCGGATGCGAAATACGATTCAGTTTGATGAACAGTTGGAAGTGATTGACCAGCTTTATGATGTAGAAGTGCATGAAAAGGGAGATTATAGCTACCTGCTTTTTTATAATGAGGAAGAGGAAAAAGTGGTTATTAAATTTCATGGTCAAGAACTGGTGATGAGCCGTTTTTCCAATCCCAAGACCATTATGCGCTTCCTTAAGGATAGCGATAGTTTGGCCTATATTCCTACTCCAATGGGCATGCAGGAGTTTATCATCCGAACCAGTCGTTATGAAGTTGATGGGCAAAAGATTTATTTAGACTATCAACTACAAAATCAAGAGGGACATCCCTTTGCCAGCTATCAATTGGAAATTACTTGGGGCTAGTCTCATGTCTTTTTCAAATTTACCTGACTATCTTCTCAGATTAGCCTGCTAATGTGGTAGATTAGGCTAATTTTTGGTATAATAAAAGTTATGGAAATTGAAAAAACCAATCGTATGAATGCGCTCTTTGAATTTTATGCGGCGCTTTTGACAGACAAGCAAATGAATTATATAGAGCTCTACTACGCTGATGATTATAGCCTTGCTGAGATTGCCGAGGAGTTTGGTGTCAGTCGTCAGGCTGTCTATGATAATATCAAGCGGACAGAAAAGATTCTGGAAGATTATGAGATGAAATTGCACATGTACTCGGACTACATTGTCCGCAGTCAAATTTTTGACCAGATTTTGGAGCGCTATCCCAAGGATAACTTTCTGCAGGAGCAGATAGAAGTTTTAACAAGCATTGATAATAGAGAATAAGAGGAAGAAAAATGGCATTTGAAAGTTTAACAGAACGTTTGCAGAACGTCTTTAAAAATCTACGTAAAAAAGGAAACATCTCTGAATCTGATGTCCAAGAGGCAACCAAAGAAATTCGCTTGGCCTTGCTTGAAGCCGATGTTGCCTTACCTGTTGTAAAGGACTTTATCAAGAAGGTTCGTGAACGTGCAGTCGGACATGAGGTCATTGATACCCTCAATCCTGCCCAACAAATTATTAAAATCGTTGATGAGGAACTGACTGCTGTTTTAGGTTCTGATACGGCAGAGATTATCAAGTCACCTAAGATTCCGACGATCATCATGATGGTCGGTTTGCAGGGGGCTGGTAAAACAACCTTTGCAGGTAAATTGGCCAACAAACTCAAGAAAGAAGAAAATGCTCGTCCTTTGATGATTGCGGCGGATATCTATCGTCCTGCTGCCATTGATCAGCTTAAGACCTTGGGACAACAGATTGATGTGCCTGTCTTCGCTCTTGGGACAGAGGTTCCAGCTGTGGAGATTGTTCGTCAAGGTTTGGAACAAGCCCAAGCCAATCATAATGACTATGTCTTGATTGATACGGCAGGTCGTTTGCAGATTGATGAGCTTCTCATGAATGAACTTCGTGACGTGAAAGCACTAGCTCAACCAAACGAAATTCTCCTCGTGGTTGATGCCATGATTGGTCAAGAAGCGGCCAATGTTGCGCGTGAGTTCAATGCTCAGTTAGAAGTGACTGGGGTTATCCTTACTAAGATTGATGGCGATACTCGTGGTGGTGCGGCTCTATCTGTTCGTCACATTACTGGAAAACCAATCAAGTTCACTGGTACGGGTGAAAAGATTACGGACATTGAAACCTTCCACCCAGACCGTATGTCTAGCCGTATCCTTGGCATGGGGGATATGCTCACTTTGATTGAGAAAGCTTCTCAAGAATACGATGAGCAAAAAGCCCTTGAAATGGCTGAGAAGATGCGTGAAAACACCTTTGATTTCAATGATTTCATCGATCAGTTGGATCAGGTGCAAAACATGGGACCAATGGAAGACTTGCTCAAGATGATTCCAGGGATGGCTAACAATCCAGCCCTTCAAAACATGAAAGTGGATGAGCGCCAGATTGCACGCAAACGTGCTATTGTGTCTTCCATGACACCTGAAGAACGTGAAAATCCAGATTTGTTAAATCCAAGCCGTCGCCGTCGTATCGCTTCAGGTTCTGGAAATACTTTTGTTGAGGTCAATAAATTCATCAAGGACTTTAACCAGGCTAAACAGCTCATGCAGGGTGTCATGTCTGGGGATATGAACAAGATGATGAAGCAGATGGGAATTAATCCAAACAACCTTCCTAAAAATATGCCAAATATGGGAGGAATGGATATGTCTGCCCTTGAAGGAATGATGGGACAAGGTGGAATGCCTGACTTGTCAGCTCTCGGAGGAGCAGGAATGCCAGATATGAGTCAGATGTTTGGTGGCGGACTCAAAGGTAAAATCGGTGAATTTGCCATGAAACAGTCTATGAAACGCATGGCTAATAAAATGAAGAAAGCGAAGAAGAAACGCAAGTAAGACAAAGGAAGGCCGCAGGGCTTTCCTTTTTTAGAAAGAAGAAAAATGAGCACTTCCGTAATTGGAAATGCTCGTTTTTTGATGTGTTTAGATTCTTAGTCTTTATTTTCGTATGGCAAGATCAAGTTCAAGATGATTCCTGTCATGGCTGATAGGGCAGTACCTGAAAGGGTAACTGGACCAAGTTTAAGGATAGCTCCTCCAAGTCCAAGGACCAACATAGCACTTGCGATGATTAAGTTACGCATTTGAGCAAAATCAACACGTTCTTTGATCAAAACTTTCAAACCGTTGCTGGCGATAACCCCATAGAGAAGGATTGACATACCACCAAGTACAGAATTTGGAATAGTTGAAATCAAGGCAGTGAATTTACCAAGGAAGCTAAGGGCAATAGCGATAAAGGCAGCGTTACGGATAACTGAAACAGAAGCGATACGAGTCATACCAATAACCCCTGTATTTTCTCCGTAAGTTGTATTGGCTGGTCCACCAAGGAAGGCAGAAACAGAGGTTGCGATACCGTCACCAAGAAGAGTACGGTGAAGACCTGGTTCTTTCAAGAATTGACGACCACAGATTTGACCCAAAACAGTATGGTCTCCGATATGTTCAGAAATTGTTACGATAGCGATTGGCAAGATAGCGATGGTTTCTGGACCAAAGTAAAGATTGTATTCTTTAAAGGCACCACCTGTGCTAAATGGCAAGTAGAAACCAGGGATTTCAAACCAGTTAGCTTTCAGAACTGGTGTAAAGTCAACCAAGCCAAGAGTTAGTGCGAAGAGGTAACCACCGATAATGGCAAAGAGGAATGGAATGATTCGTAGGAATCCTTTTCCTTTTGTATTGATAAAGGCAGCAATCAAGAAAGTAACAACTGCTACAAGAGCATTTTTCCAATTTCCATCAGCTACAAGACCAGCGTTGGTAACAGCTGAACCTGCAAGTCCAAGACCGATAACGATAATCATAGGTCCGATGATGATTGGTGGCAAGAGTTTATCAATCCATTTTGTGCCCGCAAAACGAACACCAGCAGCCACAAGGACATAGACCAAACCAGTCAAGATAACCCCTGTTTGAGCAGCAGATACATCACCACCCATTTCTTTCATAGCAAGAGACATTGCTGTGATAAAGGCAAATGAAGAACCTAGATAAACTGGAACTTTAAAACCAGTTGAAATCATGTAGATGAGTGTTCCTACACCTGAAGCAAACAGGGCAACAGATACAGGCATTCCCAAAATCAATGGTACCAAGATGGTCGCACCAAACATGGCGAAAACGTGTTGGAAGCTAAGGAGAATTCCTTTTCCAGTCGAAGGACGTTGGTCAACGTCTAGTAACAAATCAACAGTTGATTCTTGTTTCATATAAACCTCACTTTTGGGCATCAAAAAAGAGCCCATTATTTTACAGCAATAGGCCCTCAGAGTAAGACTTCTCTAAAATCTAGACTTTAAAGAGTTTCAAGTATTTCTGCGTCTTCGTCACCTCACGGGATGACATTAAAAACCTTTGCTTGTGATAGTATAGCAAAAATTGTAAACTTTGTAAATCATTTTTTAGTAAAAAATTTAAAGCGGGCGTTTATTTGGCATGCCAGCCTTACGTGGATATTTGTTTGGTGTTTCTTTTTTCTTTTCTACCACTGTGATGTAACGTGGATCTCCATTTGGGAGGGCGTAACTGAGATTATCTTCGACCTTACTAAAAAGGAGGTTGAGAGCATTCTTAGCTTCTAATAATTCCTCAGGCGCATTACTAGCCTTGAGTGCCAATAGTTTTCCGCCAACTTTGAGGTAAGGAATTGTCAATTCAGATAAAACCTGCATGCGGGCAACCGCACGAGCTGTTACAAAATCATATTGAGCACGGAAGTTTTTGTCTTGTGCAAAGTCTTCGGCACGTCCATGGTAGAAATGAACATTGTCCAAATCCAGCTCTTGAGCCAAAAGTTGGAGGAAGTTGATGCGCTTATTGAGTGAATCAATGATAGTAACATCTAACTGAGGATAGAGGATTTTCATTGGTAGACTAGGAAATCCCGCCCCAGCTCCAATATCAAGAAGTTTGATAGTTTCATTGGGAATCAAACCTTGCAGAATGGGTGCAATCGAATCGTAAAAATGTTTGAGATAAACTTCTTCCTTGTCCGTAATGGCTGTTAAATTAATCTTTTCATTCCACTCGACCAAGATCTCAAAATAACGTTCAAATTGTTTTTTTTGCTGGTCCGAAAGTGGAAGATTTTGCTCGGCAAGCAGGTTGTAAAATGTTTCTGGTTTCATAGTTATTTCCTTCTTTAGTATCATCTTATTTTACCACAATCATTAAAAATTTGATATACTGGTACTAATCTAAAAGCAGAAAGGACTTATATAATGATTTGGATTATTCTTGGAGTTTTAGCTCTTATTGTTATTTTTGTGATTGTTAGCTATAACGGTTTGGTTAAAAATCGTATGCAAACAAAGGAGGCTTGGAGTCAGATTGATGTTCAGTTGAAACGTCGAAATGACCTCTTGCCAAACTTGATTGAGACTGTAAAAGGTTATGCCAAATATGAAGGTTCTACCCTTGAAAAGGTGGCAGAACTGCGTAACCAAGTGGCGGCAGCGACTTCACCAGCAGAAGCTATGAAAGCTAGTGATGCCCTTACTCGCCAGGTTTCAGGTATCTTTGCAGTTGCAGAAAGCTATCCAGATTTGAAAGCCAGTGCCAACTTTGTTAAATTGCAAGAGGAGTTGACAAATACAGAAAATAAAATTTCTTACTCTCGTCAACTCTACAACAGTGTTGTCAGCAACTACAATGTAAAATTAGAAACTTTCCCAAGCAATATTATCGCTGGAATGTTTGGATTTAAAGCAGCAGATTTCCTTCAAACTCCAGAAGAGGAAAAAGCAGTTCCTAAAGTTGATTTTAGCGGTTTAGGTGACTAAGATGTTGTTTGATCAAATTGCAAGCAATAAACGAAGAACGTGGATTTTGTTGCTGGTATTTTTCCTACTCTTAGCTCTTGTTGGTTATGCGGTTGGTTACCTCTTTATGCGGTCTGGGTTTGGTGGTTTGGTTATCGCACTGATTATCGGCTTTATCTATGCCTTGTCCATGATTTTTCAATCGACAGAGATTGTCATGTCCATGAATGGAGCGCGTGAGGTGGATGAGCAAACGGCACCAGACCTCTACCATGTAGTGGAAGATATGGCTATGGTGGCCCAGATTCCTATGCCTCGTGTTTTCATCATTGATGATCCAGCCTTAAATGCCTTTGCGACAGGTTCTAACCCTCAAAACGCGGCGGTTGCTGCGACTTCAGGTCTCCTGGCTATCATGAATCGTGAAGAACTAGAAGCTGTTATGGGACATGAAGTCAGTCATATTCGTAATTACGATATCCGTATTTCGACTATTGCTGTTGCCCTTGCTAGTGCTATCACCATGCTTTCTAGTATGGCAGGTCGTATGATGTGGTGGGGTGGAGCAGGTCGCAGACGAAGTGATGATGACCGAGATGGAAATGGCCTAGAAATCATTATGCTCGTAGTTTCTCTACTAGCTATTGTGCTGGCACCTCTTGCTGCCACCTTGGTACAACTAGCTATTTCTCGTCAGAGGGAATTCCTAGCGGATGCTTCCAGTGTCGAGTTGACGCGCAATCCTCAAGGGATGATTAATGCTCTACGCAAGTTAGACAACAGTAAACCGATGAGTCATCCTGTCGATGATGCCAGCAGTGCACTATATATCAATGATCCCAAGAAAGGGGGAGGGTTCCAAAAACTCTTTTATACCCACCCACCGATCTCAGAACGGATTGAACGTTTGAAACATATGTAAAAAAGAATCCAGAGGTCGTCTCTGGATTTTTGCTATGTTGCAAATTTATAAATCTTCTAAATTAACTACTTCTAAACCGTGTTCTGTCAAGCGATAGATGGTCGAACAGACTTCTTTTAAGAAACGACGGTCATGCGAAACAGTGATGATACCACCTGGATATGTTGCAAAGAGTTTTCTTATTTCAGGTTGAGAAGTTGGAGAAAAGTTTCGTGTAGGTTCATCCAGCAGGAGAAAGTTTGGTTTGCGCAAGACTAAATCCAAAAGCAGGAGTTTTCCCTGTTGTCCGCCAGATAAGGAGCGAATTTGATGCTGCATTTCTGGATAACTAAAATTGAGACTTGCTAAGTGAGATTGGATTTTCTGTAGTTCCTCTTTTTCTCCAGTTTTGCTGAGGTAGGCTATTGGTGATAAATCCAATTGCAGTTTTTGCTGGTAATCTTGTGGCATAAAACCAAGGGAAATCTCTTTTTTATCATTAAGAAGTTGATGTAACTTGGCTAACAGAGTTGATTTACCAACACCATTTTGACCGATGATACCGATTTTTTCTTGCCTACGGACAGTTAGTTGTAGTTCCTGAGACAAAACTCGGTCGCCAATGGACAAACTTTCTTTTTCCAGCTGGATTAAGACTTTAGAAGCAGGTAATGGCTGTATGTCTGAGAAGAAAAGTTGAATGTGTTCTTCTTCAAGTGGTTTTTGGGTCATGGACTGAGCTGTCTTTTCAATGCGTTTTTCTTGAGAGAGAACATTTTTCATCTTTTTAGCTAATAGGCGCCCAGCAGTACTGTCTTTGGTAGCTCGAAGCGCAGTCTCTACATTTTGCTTGACTCGCCGATGTTTTTCCATGGTTTTATCGTAGGCTCTTTGCTCGTTAGCAGCTTGCTGGCTTTGTTTGATAAAATTAGCCTTTCTCTGGTCGCTATAGCGATCATAGTCTAAATGTTCTACTAGGGTTTCCGCTTCTTTACGGTGCTTGATCAGTCGCAGGTGGACAATAGTATCAGCCGTTTCAGAAAGAAAGTCTTCATCATGGGAAATGAAAATAACGGTTTGCCTCATCTTCTGTATCTGTCTTTTTAGCCAATCAACCGTCTCAAGGTCCAGGTCATTTGAAGGTTCATCTAAAAATAGAATCTCAAAGGGTTTGGCTAACTCATGGATGAGCTGAATTTTCAAAGCTTCGCCACCCGATAGGCTCCCGATATCTTGGTCACTAGCAAAGCGATTGCTATCAAAATGCAATTCCTCAGCTAAACGATAGAGGACACTGTAATCTAAATCAATAGTATCTAAAAAGAAGTAGTTGTGTAAAGTTTTCTTTTTCAGGTCCTCGGGGAGTTTTTGAGGAATGTAGGCTATTGATTGATAATCAGATTGAATGTCTCCCCTGATAGTGAAATCAGACAAAGTTTCCCCCATTAAAGTTTTAAGTAAGGTTGATTTTCCATTTCCTTCTTCGCCAATAATAGCGACCTTTTCCCCGTCTTGGATGGTCATGCTTAGGTCAGAGACAAGGTCTCGTAAATCTTTGTTTTGAGTGATGGTCAGGTGATTAATTTTTATCATATAATTGCCCTTTCTAGAATGTCCATAGTGCATAACAAAAAGCTCTACTTTATCTAGTAGAGCCCAAAGTCACTGTCAGAAACGCTATTATCCATGTTGAAAATCCTGTCAAACTAGGCTTGTCTACCCCTATCCAACCCAAGAGGAGCAGATGGTTAGCTTTCTAGTTTTTTGATTTTCAAAGAGGATAAAGTACCAGAAAATCTAGTACAAAAAGAGCACACAAAAAGAGACAAAAACAAGATCTACTAAATAAAGATTATTTATTTGATAGACTTAGTTGTTCATGTCTCCCTTACCTCCGAGTATTAGTACCTCTATCCTATACCTTTCAGGAACTTTTGTCAATAGAAAACTGGAAATTCTAGGTTTTATACTCAATGAAAATTAAAGAACAAACTAGGAAACTAGTCGCAGGCTGCTCAAAGCACAGCTTTGAGGTTGCAGATAGAACGGACGAAGTCAGTATCTCATACTAACGACAAGTCGACGTTGACGCGGTTTGAAGAGATTATCGAAGAGTATAACTCAGATAGGAGTTGGGTTGCATTAGTAATCAGTGCTTTGTCTTCCATGTGAGCCTCCTCCTTGCTCTGATGTATTCTTGCCGACAGTATAGCACTAAAAACAAAATTTTCATGGTAAATATGTCAAAAATTCAAATTTTAATTACAAAGTTTGGTGTGCTGGTTTGTGGCCTTTTCATGGTATAATCAAGAGAGTAAATCTTTATGGAGGAAGTATGAAATTAAATATTCAAGAAATTCGTAAGCAGTCTGAAGGCTTGCATTTTGAACAGACGTTAGACCTAGTTGCTGACCTGCGTTCACGCAATCAAGAAATTTTAGATGTAAAAGATATCCTTGCAGTTGGGAAAGTACAGTACGAAGACCGTATGTATTTCTTAGATTATCAACTATCTTATACCATTGTTCTTGCTTCAAGTCGCAGTATGGAGCCAGTTGAGCTAGTTGAATCTTATCCAGTAACGGAAGTTTTCATGGAAGGCGCAACTAACCAACTAGATCAGGAAGTTTTAGACGATGATTTGGTCTTGCCTATCGAAAATGGAGAACTTGACCTTGCTGAGAGCGTGTCAGACAATATCTTGCTAAACATTCCTATCAAGGTCTTGACAGCAGAAGAAGAGGCTGGTCAAGGATTTGTTTCTGGAAATGACTGGCAAATCATGACAGAGGAAGAATACCAAGCTCAACAAGCAGTTAAGAAAGAAGAAAACAGTCCTTTTGCTGACCTACAAGGACTATTTGATGGAGACGAGTAATGGTCTTATCAAAAAAACGAGCACGAAAAGTGCTAGAAGAAATCATTGCTCTTTTTCCAGATGCTAAGCCTAGTCTTGATTTTACCAATCATTTTGAACTCTTGGTTGCGGTCATGTTATCAGCTCAGACAACGGATGTAGCGGTAAATAAGGTCACACCAGGTCTCTTTGTTGCCTTTCCAACCCCACAAGCCATGTCTGTAGCGACAGAGAGTGAGATTGCCTCACATATTTCTCGCCTGGGACTGTATCGAAATAAGGCTAAATTCCTTAAAAAATGTGCCCAACAGTTACTAGACGATTTTGACGGTCAAGTGCCTCAGACTCGTGAAGAATTGGAGAGTTTGGCAGGTGTTGGTCGCAAGACAGCTAATGTTGTCATGAGTGTGGGGTTTGGAATTCCAGCTTTTGCAGTGGATACTCATGTAGAGCGTATATGTAAACACCACGATATCGTCAAAAAGTCAGCGACACCACTTGAGGTGGAAAAACGGGTCATGGATATCTTGCCACCGGAGCAGTGGCTAGCAGCCCATCAGGCCATGATTTATTTTGGACGAGCCATTTGTCATCCTAAAAATCCAGAGTGTGACCAGTACCCACAGTTATATGATTTTAGCAATTTATAAGATGGATCATCAAAAGTTTTTGCTTGATTTTAGGCCCGCTTTGTGCTATAGTAATTGATAATTAAATATTCCTTTAAACCTGTCCCGTGAGGCAGGCAAGGAGCGCGATAAAGTAGAAGGGTGAAGTCTATACTGTTTCCAGTAAGGCTCGCTTGGCTATACATTTCAAGTCTCCTTGTTTAAGGAGACTTTTCTTTTTGGAGGTTTGTCATGAAGACAAAAGAAGTTGTAGACGAATTAACCGTCAAACGAGCGATTACGCGTATTACTTATGAGATTATCGAGCGCAACAAAGATTTGAATAAAATCGTCTTGGCTGGTATTAAAACTCGTGGTGTCTTTATCGCCCACCGTATCCAAGAACGTTTGGAGCAACTAGAAAATCTTTCAGTTCCTGTTGTGGAATTGGACACCAAACCTTTCCGTGATGATGTTAAAAGCGGAGAAGATACTTCTTTGATTTCTGTTGATGTGACAGGCCGTGAAGTCATCTTGGTGGACGATGTACTTTATACAGGTCGTACTATTCGTGCTGCTATTGATAATATTGTAGGTCATGGTCGTCCTGCGCGCGTGAGTTTAGCAGTTCTAGTCGATCGTGGACATAGAGAATTGCCAATCCGTCCAGATTACGTTGGGAAAAATATCCCTACTAGTCGTTCTGAAGAAATCATCGTAGAGATGGCAGAACTTGATGGCCAAGACAGAGTTCTGATTACTGAAGAAGCTTAGAAAGCTAAAGGAGTAGCCATGTCAGAAAATCAACAAGCATTGAACCATGTTGTATCCATGGAAGACCTCACTGTTGATCAAGTGATGAAATTGATCAAGCGAGGAATTGAGTTTAAAAACGGAGCTCAGCTTCCTTATGAAGACCACCCGATTGTTTCCAATCTTTTCTTTGAGGATTCTACACGGACGCATAAGTCCTTTGAAGTGGCAGAAATTAAACTGGGATTGGAACGACTTGACTTTGATGTGAAAACTAGTTCGGTTAATAAGGGTGAGACACTTTATGATACCATTTTGACTTTGTCTGCTTTAGGAGTGGATGTCTGTGTGATTCGCCACCCAGAGGTTGACTACTACAGAGAGTTAATTGCTAGTCCCACGATTACGACTTCCATCATCAATGGTGGAGATGGTTCGGGACAACACCCTAGCCAGAGCTTGCTTGATTTGATGACTATTTATGAGGAATTTGGTCACTTTGAGGGTCTTAAGGTTGCTATTGCAGGCGACTTGGACCACTCACGCGTTGCCAAATCCAATATGCAGATTTTGAAACGCTTGGGAGCTGAACTTTACTTTGCTGGACCTGAGGAATGGAGAAGTCAAGAGTTTGCGGACTATGGACAGTTTGTAACCATTGATGAAATCATTGATCAGGTGGATGTCATGATGTTTCTCCGTGTGCAACATGAACGCCATGATAGTGGAGCTGTATTTTCAAAAGAAGACTACCATGCCCAACATGGCTTGACTCAAGAACGTTATGACCGTTTGAAAGAAACAGCAATCCTTATGCACCCAGCTCCAGTCAATCGTGATGTAGAAATCGCAGACCACTTGGTTGAAGCACCAAAATCACGGATTGTCCAACAAATGACCAATGGTGTCTTTGTTCGAATGGCAATCTTAGAATCCATACTGGCGAGTAGAAACGCCAACTAAAACACAAGACGTTAAAAGACGCCAGTGAGCGTCCACGAGAGGTGAAAATATGACAAAAAGACTTCTAGTATTAGAAGATGGCACAGTTTTTGAAGGCAAGGCCTTCGGAGCAGATATTGATGTAACAGGCGAAATCGTCTTTAATACAGGCATGACCGGCTACCAAGAATCCATTACAGACCAGTCTTATAATGGACAAATCTTGACCTTTACTTATCCTTTGGTGGGAAATTATGGAATCAACCGTGATGATTACGAATCTATTATTCCAACTTGTAAGGGAGTTGTTGTTTTCGAAGAGGCACGTAGAGCAAGTAACTGGCGCAACCAAATGACCTTGGATGAATTTTTGAAAGCCAAGAAAATTCCTGGTATTTCAGGGATTGATACGCGTGCTCTTACCAAGATCATCCGTAAGCATGGTACTATGCGTGCAACCTTGACCCATGTTGGGGACAGCATGGACCATGTGACGGATCAGCTCCAAGCGACAGTCTTGCCGACGGATAATATCAAGCAGGTTTCTACTAAAACATCCTATCCAGCTCCAGGAGTTGGTTTGAGCGTGGTTCTAGTGGACTTTGGTCTCAAGCACTCAATCCTACGTGAACTTTCTAAACGTAACTGTAACGTGACGGTTGTTCCTTATTCGACAACGGCTGAAGAAATTCTCCATCTCAATCCTGACGGAGTTATGTTGTCAAACGGTCCAGGTAACCCAGAAGATGTTCCACAGGCACTCGATATGATTCGAGGCGTGCAAGGAAAGATTCCAATCTTTGGTATTTGTATGGGGCACCAACTCTTTGCAATGGCAAACGGGGCAAAGACTTACAAGATGAAGTTTGGTCACCGTGGATTCAACCATGCGGTACGTGAAATTGCTACAGGACGTGTGGATTTTACAAGTCAAAACCATGGTTATGCAGTTAGCCGTGAGGATTTGCCAGAGCACTTGATCATTACCCATGAAGAAATCAATGACAAGTCAGTTGAAGGTGTACGTCACAGATACCAACCGGCTTTCTCTGTTCAATACCACCCAGATGCAGCCCCTGGTCCACACGATGCAAGTTACCTATTTGACGAGTTTATCGAGATGATGGAAGCTTTTAAACGATCAAACTAAGAACGAGTAAAACCTCGTCGGAGAATTTATTTAATGGCAACCTGAGAGTTGCCGAATAGAAAGGAGAAGATACATTGTTCGCGGAAGTGAACACGCCCTAAGAACTGTGTGAAAAAGATAAACATCGTCTTGACGCTGAAGGCATCTGCACCGAGTTTCCTATTTTCACTGTGTTCTTTACGGGCTTTGTATCATAAACTATGCCTAAACGTACTGATATTCAAAAAATTATGGTGATTGGTTCTGGTCCGATTATTATTGGTCAAGCTGCTGAGTTTGACTACGCTGGGACCCAGGCTTGCTTGTCTTTGAAAGAGGAAGGTTATGAGGTTGTTTTGGTTAACTCAAATCCTGCAACTATCATGACGGACAAGGAAATTGCTGATAAGGTTTATATTGAACCGATTACACTTGAGTTTGTGACACGAATTCTTCGCAAGGAACGTCCAGATGCCTTGCTACCAACACTCGGTGGTCAGACAGGTCTAAACATGGCCATGGAATTATCTAAAAATGGTATCCTTGATGAGCTTGGTGTTGAGCTTCTGGGTACTAAACTATCTGCCATCGACCAAGCGGAGGACCGTGACCTCTTTAAACAATTGATGGAAGAACTCAACCAACCCATTCCAGAATCTGAAATTGTCAACACAGTCGAAGAAGCTGTTGCCTTTGCAGCAACAATTGGCTACCCAGTCATCGTTCGTCCAGCCTTTACACTTGGTGGTACTGGTGGTGGAATGTGTGCTAATGAGGAAGAATTGCGTGAAATCGCTGAAAATGGATTGAAATTGTCACCTGTGACCCAATGTTTGATTGAACGTTCGATTGCAGGTTTCAAGGAAATCGAATACGAAGTGATGCGTGACTCAGCTGACAATGCTTTGGTTGTTTGTAACATGGAAAACTTTGACCCAGTTGGGATTCACACAGGGGATTCCATCGTATTTGCCCCTGCCCAAACCATGTCAGATTATGAAAACCAAATGCTACGTGATGCGAGTTTGAGCATCATTCGTGCCCTCAAGATTGAAGGTGGATGTAACGTTCAGCTAGCACTTGATCCCCACAGCTTTAAGTATTATGTTATTGAAGTAAATCCTCGTGTATCGCGTTCGTCAGCCCTTGCTTCTAAGGCGACAGGTTACCCGATTGCTAAGTTAGCTGCTAAGATTGCAGTAGGTTTGACCTTGGATGAGGTGATCAACCCGGTTACAGGTTCAACATATGCCATGTTTGAGCCAGCCCTTGACTATGTGGTGGCTAAGATTCCACGTTTCCCATTTGACAAGTTTGAAAAAGGGGAACGTCGTCTTGGTACCCAGATGAAGGCCACTGGAGAAGTTATGGCCATCGGTCGGAACATCGAGGAATCTCTCCTTAAGGCTTGTCGCTCTCTAGAAATTGGGGTGCACCACAATGAAATGCCTGAACTTGTAGCAGTTTCTGATGATGCTTTGATTGAAAAGGTTGTGAAAGCTCAAGATGACCGTCTTTTCTATGTATCTGAAGCAATTCGCCGTGGCTACACACCAGAAGAAATTGCTGAATTGACCAAGATTGATATTTTCTATCTGGATAAACTCTTGCATATCTTTGAAATTGAGCAAGAATTGGGTGCTCATCCACAAAATCTAGAAGTTTTGAAAACTGCCAAACTTAATGGATTTTCTGATCGTAAGATTGCTGAACTCTGGGAAACGACAGCTGACCAAGTTCGTCAACTTCGTTTGGAAAACAAGATTGTCCCAGTCTACAAGATGGTTGATACCTGTGCGGCAGAGTTTGACTCTGAAACTCCATATTTCTATTCAACCTATGGTTGGGAAAATGAATCTATCAAGTCTGATAAAGAATCCGTTCTAGTTCTGGGTTCTGGTCCAATCCGTATCGGTCAAGGGGTTGAGTTTGACTACGCCACTGTTCACTCTGTTAAGGCTATTCAGGCGGCTGGCTACGAAGCTATCATCATGAACTCAAACCCAGAGACCGTTTCTACAGATTTCTCTGTATCTGACAAGCTCTACTTTGAACCATTGACATTCGAAGATGTTATGAATGTTATCGACTTAGAGCAACCAAAAGGCGTTATCGTTCAGTTTGGTGGTCAAACAGCCATCAATCTTGCGGAGCCATTGGCAAAAGCAGGTGTGACCATCCTTGGTACACAGGTTGCTGACCTAGACCGTGCTGAAGACCGCGACCTCTTTGAGCAAGCTCTCAAAGACTTGGATATTCCACAGCCACCAGGACAAACGGCTACCAATGAAGAAGAAGCAGTTCTTGCAGCTCGCAAGATTGGCTTCCCAGTTCTTGTCCGCCCATCTTATGTACTTGGTGGACGTGCCATGGAAATCGTTGAAAACGAAGAAGACCTTCGTTCTTACATGCGAACTGCTGTTAAGGCTAGTCCAGACCACCCAGTTCTTGTCGATTCTTACATTGTTGGTCAGGAGTGCGAAGTTGATGCCATCTCAGACGGGGAAAATGTTCTCATCCCTGGTATCATGGAGCATATCGAACGTGCCGGTGTCCACTCAGGTGACTCAATGGCCGTTTACCCACCACAAACCTTGTCGCAAAAGGTGCAAGAAACAATCGCAGACTATACTAAACGCCTAGCAATCGGTCTTAACTGCCTTGGTATGATGAACATCCAGTTTGTCATCAAGGATGAAAAAGTCTACGTTATTGAGGTCAATCCGCGTGCTAGCCGTACGGTTCCTTTCCTTTCTAAAGTAACCAATATTCCTATGGCTCAGGTAGCAACCAAGCTTATTCTTGGTCAAAGTTTATCAGAACTTGGCTACCAAGATGGTCTTTACCCTGAAAGTACTCGAGTTCATATTAAAGCACCAGTATTCTCCTTCACGAAACTAGCTAAGGTAGACAGCTTGCTCGGTCCTGAAATGAAGTCAACAGGTGAAGTTATGGGTTCTGATACGACTTTGGAAAAAGCTCTCTATAAAGCCTTTGAAGCTTCTTACCTACACTTGCCAACCTTTGGTAACGTTGTATTTACTATCGCTGATGATGCGAAAGAAGAAGCCTTGGATTTGGCTCGTCGTTTCCAAAATATTGGCTATGGAATCCTCGCGACGGAAGGGACAGCTGCCTTCTTTGCCAGTCATGGATTGCAAGCCCAACCTGTTGGTAAGATTGGTGATGACGATAAAGATATCCCAAGTTTTGTTCGCAAAGGAAGAGTTCAAGCTATCATTAACACAGTTGGAACCAAACGAACTGCTGATGAAGATGGTGAGCAAATCCGCCGTTCAGCCATTGAACACGGGGTACCCCTCTTTACAGCATTAGATACAGCTAACGCCATGCTCAAAGTATTGGAAAGCCGTAGTTTTGTTACAGAAGCAATCTAGTTGAGAAAGAATTTTCACAGTTAAAAAGCCAGCGTCAGAAAACGCTGGCTTTTGCAATACTGGTGTTGCTTATTTCAGCTATCATGCTTTCCTTAAGAATCGTTCCAAAATGTGATATAATAAGAATAAATTGGAAATAGGCAAACTATTTTCATTTTATTTTCAAAAGCTTCATTAATAAACTAGGTAAAGACTTGATTAGAAAGTGAATATTCCTATGTCTTCTTATAAAAAGGTCTCCCTTTCTGAGATCAATCAATCTATTGAAACTCCCAATAACAATCATTTTTGGCAAAATCTAAAAGCATTTTTAGGGCCTGGAGCTCTTGTAGCAGTTGGTTATATGGATCCTGGAAACTGGATTACCAGTGTGGTTGGTGGTGCTTCCTACAAGTATAGTCTCTTATTTGTTATTTTGATTTCATCCATCATCGCCATGCAATTACAACAGATGGCTGGAAAGCTTGGTATCGTGACTAGGATGGATTTAGCGCAGGCAACAGCTCATCATGCTCCTAAGTGGCTCCGTTATAGTCTGTGGGTGATTGTAGAATTAGCTTTAATGGCGACAGACTTGGCTGAGGTTTTGGGTTCAGCGATTGCCTTGAATCTTTTGTTTAAAATACCGATTATGGTGGCTATCCTCCTAACTGTTTTAGATGTATTTCTTTTGCTTTTGTTGATGAAATTTGGCTTCAAGAAGATTGAAGCTATTGTTACAACCCTTATCTTAACCATATTAGGAATCTTTTCTTATCTGGTGGCTTTATCTAATCCAAGTATGCAGGGGATCTTTGGTGGTTATTTACCGACTTCAACTTTGTTTGAAAGTCCTTTGCCGGGACATGAGAGTCAACTGACTTTGGCTTTAGGGATTGTAGGAGCGACAGTCATGCCCCATAATCTCTATCTTCATTCATCCCTATCTCAAACAAGGAAAATCAACCATAAGGATAAAAAGGATGTTCGAAAAGCTGTGCGTTTTATGACCTGGGACTCAAATCTTCAGTTGTCCCTAGCCTTTGTTGTCAATTCCTTGCTTCTCATTTTAGGGGCATCGCTCTTTTTTGGTCATGCATCTGAAATTTCAGCATTCTCTCAAATGTACAATGCCTTACAGGATTCGACAATAGCAGGAGCAATAGCCAGCTCAACTCTGTCAACTTTATTTGCTCTGGCTCTCTTAGCAAGTGGCCAAAATTCTACTATCACAGGCACCTTGACAGGACAGATTGTCATGGAAGGTTTCTTGCATATGAAATTACCTCAGTGGATCATCCGTATCGGTACACGTATTTTTGCCTTGCTCCCTGTGATTATAGTTGCTGTTTTGTTTGGACATCAAGAAAAAACCTTGGATCAGTTGTTGGTCTATTCACAGGTCTTTCTTTCCATCGCTCTTCCGTTTTCAATCTTCCCCTTAATCTATCTGACCTCTAAGAAGTCAGTGATGGGAGAATTTACCAATGCCAAGTGGAATACAATCCTTGGCTACGTAGTTTCAATCATCTTGACTATTCTCAATATCAAGCTGCTTTTCGATATTTTTTAAACTTTTTTGAGATTATTATATAAAATTTTTCCCTGCCTGCTAGTATGAGTTTTTTGATTGTAAAGACTTTTTCCTAGACTATTCGTAGTAATATCATAAAGTCAGCTAATAAGAAATGAAGGGCAGTAATACTCTTCGAAAATCAAATTCAAACCACGTCAGCGTCGCCTTACCGTACT